>JBLNDH010000590.1:0-7704 GCA_050261455.1 Bacillota bacterium | reverse complement strand
CGCCTCTTCCACCGGTACCACCCCATCCGCCCCCGCCGGCAACGCCGCCCCCGTCATAAACGCCATCGCCGCCCGCGTCCCAATCGCCCGGCCCGCCTCCTGTCCCGCCGCCACCTCCCCCACCACTCGCAGTTCCGCCGGAAGCGGCTTCAAATCTCCCCCCCGCACCGCAAACCCATCCATCAAGCTCTTATCAAACGGCGGATAATCCCGATCCGCCGCCACATCCTCCGCCAATCGCAACCCCTGCCCCTCCTCCAGCCCAACCTCCTCAACCTTGGGCCGCACCGGCGTCGCATCGATAATCCGAATCGCCTCATCGACCGTCAGCAAACCTGTCAAATCCAACTCACCCATACCCTCATAATCCGCAACCCCTTCCTCCCGTCAACGGAAAACTTCCCCGTTCCCCGCTCGCTCGTTTAGCGGCGGCCCGCAGGACCGGGCTCCCCCATCATAAAGCAAGGCCGACCCACGCACGGGCCGGCCTCATCCGTTACGACACTCTTCCCTAAATCCACTAGTGATTTTCTTTCACGCTCTTAAGACCTCCCCCACTTCTCCCAACACCGCCTCCGCCCGCCCCGCAAAAAGCGACGCTCCCACACGCACATTCTTGCTTATCACCCCCGCCGCCGGCCGTACAACCATCTCCGTCTGATCCGCCCCCTCCGCCTCACCCGGCTTCTCTGCTGGCTTCTCCACCTTCTTCGTCTGCTTCTCCGCTTTCTGCGCTGGCTTCGCTACCTTCGTCCCCTGCATCCCGTCCCAGTTCTCCGCTACATCCAGGTGCAGATCCCCCGCAGCCGTCTCCCCATTCGGCGGTGGATAATACGCATGCGCCAAGACCTTCGCCGGCCCATCAAACCGATGGGCCCCGATCCGAATATCCCCAAACCGCGGATCATTCTGTCCATTGCCCCGGGTACCGAACGCCGCGCCGCTATCGCTCATCGGGCTGAACGCCAGGTTTCCATCGCTCACAGCCGCCCACCGCTCCAACTGCTTCACGATGACCTTCTTCCACGCCGCAGCACTGCCATACAGCGCGTCAAAGCTCTTGAACGCCGAACTGATCCCCTGATCCATCCGCGTACCATCCGGCACAAAACTGTAGGTCAGCTCAATACACCCATCGCCCGGCGTGCCATCCAAGGAATCCTTCCACCCACTGGCCTCCACGTCCGCATAAAGCTGCCGAAGCTTCGCCACCGCCGGGTCCCGCCCCGAGAGGAAGTAATTGATGTCGTACTGATCGTTGTAATAGGGGTCCATGATCGACACGGCATCGCTCGTGTCGTGATCGAGCCCCAGGGTATGACCCAACTCATGCAGTACTATCACGTCCATCCGGATCGCCCTGGCCGCCGTCGCCGCCTCGCCCGTTGCCGCCGCCAGTTGAACATCCGCCTCGCTAGCCAGCGACAGCAGCACGCGACTCTCCAACGCTTCCAGATTCCACCGGAAACTGCTCTGAGTGTGTTCCATCCACATCCTCTTGCCTGATCCGCAATGGCGACCAGAGCGATGGTGAGGCCAAGCTTCCGCTCTGGAACCGGTCAGAACGAGTTTCGAATCCTCTGCAGCCAAGCTGAGATCACCTCAACCAGCTCAGAGTTTGAAACGAGTTCTTTGGAAGGTCTGCTCCGCGATCCCACTGGCAATGGGCTGAAGAAACCCTCCGCAGAAGCCCCATCAGAACCTGACGCAGCCATCCTGGAACGCCACTTCGCCCGTGCGAGGTTCTTGGCATGCCAGTCTGTCTTTGCAGCGTTGAGAGCTCCTTGCGAGAGTTTATCGATTCATCGAAAAGACTTCGAACGTATGAGCTCAATTAATAGCATCTCTTTTCCCCCAAGCAAATGGTTCCGCAACTCTGTCTATCAACGAACCGCCCAACACCCACCCTCGCCTCTGGTATAACGCTCAGAGATCATGAATACCCCCCATCTCATCATTCGCCTCTTTGCGTACCTTGTCACATCCTGCCTAGCTTACCCACTCTACGCCGCCGACACCTCCTGGCCCCAATGGCGTGGTCCCCGCGGCGATGGTCACTCCTCCGAAACCAATCTCCCCCTCCGCTGGTCCCCCACCGACAACATCGCCTGGAAGACCCCCATCCCCGGCAAAGGCCACTCCTCCCCCATCGTCTTCGCCGATCGCCTCTTCCTCACCACCTGCGTCGAAGAAAAGAAAGAACGCAAGCTCCTCTGCCTCTCCCGCCTCGATGGCAAGCTCCTTTGGGAGCGCACCGTTTTCACCGCCTCTCTCGAAGGCAAGCATTCCCTCAACAACTTCGCCAGCGCCACTCCCGCCACCGACGGCTCCCGCGTCTTCGTCGCCTTCCTCCAATCCCCCAACATCCAACTCGTCTGCTACGATTTCGATGGCAACGAACTCTGGCGCCGCTCCCCCGGCAAGTTCCGCTCCATGCACGGCTGGGCCTCCAGCCCCATCCTCTACAAGGATCTGGTCATCCTCAACTGCGATCAGGACGCCCCGGCCTTCATCGTCGCCTATGAACGCGCCACCGGCATCGAACGCTGGCGCATCGATCGTCCCAACCGCATTCGCTCCTACTGCAATCCCCTGATCGTCGAGGCCGCCGGCAAAATGCAGATGGTCCTCACCGGCTCCCGCTGCACCGCCAGCTACGACCCGGACACCGGCAAGCAACACTGGATCATCGATGGCCCCACCGAGCAGTTCGTCGCCTCCCCCGTCTACACCGACGGCACCTTCTTCATCACCGGCGGCTTCCCCACCTTCCACATCCTCGGCATTCGCCCCGACGGCACCGGCGATGTCACCAACACCCACGTCCTCTGGCATCACACGCAAGGGGCCAGCTATGTCCCTTCGCCCATCGCCTTCGACAAGTACTTCGTCGTGGTCTCCGACGAAGGCCTGGCCACGTGTCTCGAAGCCAAGACCGGCAAAGCCCTCTGGTCCCATCGCCTCGGCCAGCACCACCGTCCCAGCCCCGTGTACGCCGATGGCCGCCTCTATTTCCTGGCCGACAACGGCGACACTTTCGTCCTCCAAGCCTCCCTCACCTTCCAGCTCCTGGCCACCAACTCCCTCCACGAAGACTGCTACGCCTCCCCCGCGATCTCCCACGGCCAGCTCTTCATCCGCACCACCACAACCCTCTACTGCATCGGCAAATAGGTCATACCCCGCGGTGGAGTCACCTCCGCTGGCCACGATCCCAACCCTTCCTCATCCGGGTTTGATCATCGATCATTCCCCATCATTTCCTCCTGCGCCCCTGTTTTGTGCTATACTATCCATACGCCGCCGGCATTCATTTCTTGCCGCGGCCGTCTTTCATCCAGGTCTGGCATCGGGAGCGCGCGATGGTTCTGAAAAAATGCCCATCCTGTAAGAACATCGTCTCCATGGACTCCTACTGTTGTCCCCGCTGCGGCATCGACTTCCGCGCCCTGCGTATCCGCCGCGTCCTCAAGTGGACCTGTCTCCTCGCCCTCGCCGCCTGGCTTATCCACCGCTACCTCCTCCCCTAACCCCCCCTCCTTCTGTATTCCCCCCTCCAAATCCGTTATCCTTTCTTTCACTGGCAACTGGCAACTAACAACTGGCAACTATCTTCACAGGAGCCTCCATGCGTCTCGGCGCCCCCATCTTCGAAAAGTACACCGACCCCGCCCAATGGGCCTCCATCCACAAGAAACTCGGCTATCGCGCCGCCTACTGCCCCATCCACGACATCAACGCCACCGACCTCATCGCCGCCTACGAAAAAGAAGCCAAAGCCAACGACCTGGTCATCGCCGAAGTCGGCGCCTGGTCCAACCCTCTCTCCCCCGATCCCACCGAAGCCAAGAAAGCCCTGGCCCTTAATCAGGAACGCCTCGCCCTGGCCGACAAAATCGGCGCCCGCTGCTGCGTCAACATCGCCGGCTCCCGCGGCGCCAATTGGGCCGGCCCCCATCCCCAGAATTTCACCGATGAAACCTTCGCCATGATCGTCGATACCGTTCGCAAGATCATCGACGCCGTCAAACCCACCCGCACCTTCTATACCCTCGAGACCATGCCCTGCATGTACCCCGACGATGTCGATTGCTACGTCCACCTGATGAAGGCCATCGACCGCAAACAATTCGCCGCCCATTTCGACGCCACCAACCTCATCTGCTCCCCCCAGCGCTATCACACCAACGCCGCCATCATCAAGGAATTCACCTCCAAGCTTGGCCCCCACATCCGCTCCGCCCACGCCAAGGATGTCACCCTCCTCCAGGACGCCATCGCCCACCTCAACGAAATCCGCCCCGGCCTCGGCGGCCTCGACTACCGCACCCTCCTCCGCGAGCTGAACAAACTCGACAAAGACACGCCGCTGATGGTCGAGCATTTGCCGAACGCCGAGGAGTACTCCAAAGCCGTCGCCTACATCCGAGCCACCGCCAAAGAAGTCAACGTCCCCGGCGTATGACGCAATCCCCCTCTATCTCCCTCGCCCGGTACTCCGGGAGAGGGCTGGGGTGAGGGTTCAGCGCAACACGACCTCACAGACAGGAACTTTTCGAGCGCACAATATCATCACAATCATCCCCAATCCCAACCCTTCCCCATCAAGACTCCCCCCCTTCGCCACACAATTTCCGATAGATCATCTCCGCCACCGCCTCCGGATCTTTCAGCACCTCATGATCCCAGAACCGCATCACCTCAATGCCCAGTTCCTTCAACCGCCTCGTCCGTTCCGCATCGTATGCTCTATGTGTCGCCTCGCTGTGCTGTCCCCCATCCAGTTCAATCACCAATCCCGCCTTTACACAATAGAAATCCACAATGTACCCCGCCACCGGAACTTGCCGCCTGAACTTGTATCCCACCAGCCGCCGATCGCGTAGAATTGCCCATAGTTTTCCTTCCGCATCGGTCCCCTCCCGCCGCATGCGCCTGGCAAATCCCAGCAACCGCCGATCATGATCTCGGCCACCCAACATACCCATATCTTGCACGATCGAGCAATGTCCGACAAGACCCTCACCCACCCCTCTCCCGGAGTACCGGGCGAGGGTAACGAGATGGCCCACCCTCGTCCGCCCAACGTTCAACAAATAGCCCCCCGCCATTCCAAGGATCTTTCCCTCCCAATTCCCCTCGGCTGGTACTCCGGGAGAGGGCCAGGGTGACGGTTCAACGCCCATCCCTTTTTTTCGACCGACCCTCCTCCAACGCCATCGTTTCTTCCACGAAACTCTGCTCCTCCTGCACCCCCCCACTTCCCCCGGCGTCCAAACACCGATGCTCCGCCGTCGATTCGCCATTCTCTCCACCCTCTCTCTGCTGCTGTGCATAGCAACCACCGTAGCCTGGATTCGCAGCTACTCCTACGGCTACATGCTCCTACGCGGCGGCATAGACTCCACATTGGAAATCTCCACCGGCAGTGGCTATCTCACGTGCGACTACGTCCGGCACCCCAAGAATTTCGTTACACATCAACCGCCCCCGGGTCACTGGCGATTGCTGGATTGGTATCCCGCAAGCTCACCAGGAGCCAACATCCCTCCCGCATTCGCCTGGAAGCTGCTCGGCTTCTTTTGGTGTCTCCACCACCCCAACCCCGCCCTCCATCAATTCTGGTACTTCGGCATCCCCCTCTGGTTTCCTTGCAGTGTGACCGCTCTCGGCTCGATCCCCACGCTGTTGGCAATACGCCGGGCCATCCTTGCGTCCGTCCACTGGCTCTGGACGCTGCCTTTCAAAACCATCAATTCCCGCATCCGCTTGCGACGTATCCAGCAAGGCCTCTGCCTCCACTGCGGCTACGACCTCCGCGCCAGCACAGACCGCTGCCCCGAATGCGGCTCCCCCATCCCCAACACCGCCCCCGCCCCATCACTCCAAGCAACAACATGTAGCACGGGCGTCTCGCCCGTGCGCGCCTCGTCGGTGTGCATCGGTACCCCATTTGTGGCAAGAACCAGACGTGGCATGGGCGGCCCGCCCATGTAGCTCCAGTAGTGCCTCTCATCTCCGCCAGGCCCTTCTCCATCACTACAACTCATCGGTGTCCATCCGCGGCCAAGAATTTGACGAACCAATCCCCACTCCCAGCGTCCAAAGCAATTCATGAAACGCAAACTACTCACCCTCCTCTCGGCTCTCTCGCTCCTGCTCTCCCTGACCACCATCCTCCTCTGGCAGCGCAGCTACACCTACTACGAAGAGCTCTCTCGCACAGCCCAATCCGGCCGTTCCTATCGCCTCATCTGGGCCCTGGGCTCATTCAGATTCGTGACCTACACCGGCCTACCTCCGGGTGCTTTCCCTGCATCATGGGACCTTTCCAACACCGCCTGGCTCGCCCCCCACCGCCCCTCCGCCGATGGTTTTGGCCCCTGGGTCTTCCGCTTCAAACGCACCGCCGAGAACGTCCACCTCGAACTCATCAACTGGACGGGCGTGTCTTACCAAACCTCGCTCACCTTCCCCCATTGGCTCATCGCAATTCCCCTGAGCCTCCCCCCTCTGCTTCACGCGTTCTTCCTCATCCGGCGTCTTCGCCGCAAACGCACCGGCCGCTGCCTCCATTGCGGCCACGATCTCCGCGGCCACACCGACCTCTGCCCCGACTGCCACACGTCGATTCCGCAAAAATCAATCGCATCCTGGCACCCGCTCCGATATGTCTCCGCCATTTCTCTCGTGCTGTGCATCGGCGCGGCATTGCTCTGGGTTCGGAGCTATTGGGCGGCCGACAACATCGAGTGGAGTGTGTCCCAGAAGTACGGTCGCCTGTACACACACAACGGACACATTTGGGTGCACCAGTCCCAACTCTATCGTGCCGATGGCAATCCAGGCTTCTTCTCGTCGAGATTCAGCTACCAGACCACCCAGCCGGCCACTGCTGCGAAAGAAGAACGTGAACTCATCCGGGAACTTGAGTTCAACTCGCGAATGCGCGGCACATTCGTCCGCAAAAACCACCTTGGCGTGCAATACATGTGCTATGGCCGCCCCCCCATCAAGTATTCCACCACCCCCTTCACATCGTACCTCTCCCTGCCCCTCTGGCCCTTCCCCCTCATCCTCGCCGTCATCCCCACCCTGCATCTATCCTCCCTGCTCTACCGCCGCTTCCGTTCCCGCCATCGCAGATCCCGCGGCCTCTGCCCCACCTGCGGCTACGACCTTCGCGCGAGCCAAGATCGCTGCCCTGAATGCGGCACGCTCATTCCCGCCAATACAACCGTGAAGGGGATTGAATGAAACGCTGGCTCCTCAACATCGCTTCCACCCTCTCCTTGCTGCTCTTCGCCGCCACAGTCGCCGCCGCCATCCGAAGCTATTGGGTACCCGAAGGCTGGCGATTCAAGCCTCAACCGTGCTCTCCTCTCCCCGGCAGCGGCAAAGATAATTGGCAGGTCCACCGCTGGCTCGGCTCCCAAAGCGGCCGCCTGGCGCTGCTGCAGAAAGAGATCCCCGAGCCGAGAAGCTTGCACCCCAGACCCCCCGAACCATTCGGATACCGGCGCGGGGGCCAGGTTGTAGACTTCTTCCCCGCCTTCGACAGCGACGGCGTCACTGGCCAGACCTATTGGACCCTCCCAGGCTTCACCTTCGGCCAATACCCTTCTCAGATCATTGCCAACAACCAAACCCTCATAGGAACACGCCTCATTTCCATCTCCTGGTGGCTCCTGGCCCTCCCCTTCC
>JBLNDH010000589.1:0-2657 GCA_050261455.1 Bacillota bacterium | reverse complement strand
GCGGCACCTCCCCGCTCGCTCGGCTCTGCAACGCCAGCACGTAAGTGCACAGGCTGTTCGAAACCGCCGTGAACACCAACGCCATCCGCGTCAGTTGCAGTACCGGCAGCAGACGTTCGCTGATCACCTGAAGCATGCTACCGACAACATTAAACCCCCAGCCCCCAAATGGGAAGCCCCAAGAACCAAGACTACAACCGACCGAGCATGACATTCCCCCATTCCTCTCCATTTGCCGCATTGCCCCTCCTTAACGCTTGCGGTTTCGCGGCCCCAACCCCGCTCCTCCTTCGTCATTGGGGCATTGGCTGTTGATTGGTCATTCGGATTTGGCCCTTGGTCATTGATTCGGCATTCGGATTTCGCCATTCGGCCTTTCACCACCCCGTGCGCCCCGCGCGATTCCCTTCCCTTTTCCCCCCTCCTCCTTTACCCTACTGCCATGAGCAGACAGGTTCCCAAGTTCGCCGGCGTCCAGATCCCCGCCAATACCAAAATCGCCATCGCCGCCGCGCGCTTCAATGAAAAAGTCGTTGATGAACTCCTCCGCGGCTGCCTCAGCCGTCTCAAAAAGCTCGGCATCGGCTCTCAACGCATCGAAGTCTACCGCGTTCCCGGCGCCTTCGAACTTCCTCTCACCGCCAAGGTTCTCGCCCAGACCAAACGCTTCCGCGCCATCATTTGCCTCGGCGCCGTCATCCGTGGCGAAACCCCCCATTTCGAATTCGTCGCCGGCGAGTGTGCCCGAGGCCTCTCTGCCGTCTCCCTCTCCGAAAAAATCCCCGTCGTCTTCGGCGTCCTCACCACCAACAACGAGCAACAAGCCTGGGATCGTTGCGGCGGCAAACACGGCCACACCGGCCAACGCTCCGCCGAAGTCGCCCTCGAAATGATCGCCACCATCGAAAAAGCCGAAGGCCGCGCCTGAATCAATTTGCCAAACCGCGCCTGCGCCGTTCCAGCCCCGCACCGAGCATACAACCGTAGCCCGGGCGTCTCGCCCATGCATCCCATCCGTGCTTCTCGACTTCTGCCAGATCCTTTCCCATTCCCACAATTCATCGGTGTGCATCTGTGCCCCATCTGTGGCAAAAAAGTAGCCCGGGCGTCTCTCCCGTGTGCGATCCACCGTGGCATGGGGCGGCCCGCCCATGCACTTCCTATCTGCGTTAATCTGCGTTCATCTGCGGCCAACTCCTCCCCCGAAATTCCCAATTGACACCAACGCCCTGTCCACTGTCCATTGGACCTCCTCAACCCCTGGCACCCATATGACTCACTCACCCCAAAGCCTCCCCGCCCCCTTCCCCCCAGGCCCAACCGCTCGTTGGCCCGGCCAGCTCCTCCTTCAATTCCACCGAACCCCCCTCGAATTCCTCACCCGCCTCGCCCGCCACTATGGCGACATCGTCCATTTCCGCTCCGGCCGCCTCGACTATTTCCTCCTCAATCACCCCGACCATATCCACGACATCCTCGTCACCCACGCCGACCAGTTCACCAAAGGCCCCGCCCTCCACCGCGCCGAACTCACCCTTGGCCAAGGCCTCCTCACCAGCGAAGGCGACCTCCACAAACGCCAGCGCAAGCTCATGCAACCCGTCTTCCACGCCCAGCGCGTCTCCGCCTATGCCTTCGCCATGGTCGAGCATGCACGCCGCCTGCGCGATCACTGGCACCCTGGCCTGATCCTCGACATTCACGAGCACATGATGCAGCTTGCCCTGCGCATTGTCGCCGATGCTCTCTTCGGCACCGACATCGAACCGCAGGTCAAGCAGATCGGCCAAGCCATGACCGCCAGCGTCAAAATGTTCACCCGTGCCTTGATGCCCTGGGGCCCGCTCATCGCCCTCCTCCCGCTCCCCGCCAACCTCCGCTACTGGCACGCCCGACGCTATCTCCATCAGACCATCGACCAGATGATCCGCCATCGCCATCTTATGGAAAACACGCTGGAATCCCCGCCTCGCCCGGACCTCCTCTCCCGCCTCCTCCACGCCCGCGACGATGGCACTGGCATGACCGACACCCAGCTTCGCGATGAAGCCATCACCATCTTCACCGCCGGCCACGAAACTACCGCCAACGCTCTTACCTTCGCCTGGTATCTCCTCGCCGCCAATCCCAACGCCCGCGAAGCGCTCGAAGCCGAACTCGACACCGTCCTCGCCAATCGTCTCCCCACCGCCGACGATATCCCTCGCCTCCGCTACACCCGCGCCGTCCTGGCCGAGTCCATGCGTCTCTATCCTCCCGCCTGGACCGTCGGCCGCCGCGCCATCGCCCCCGTTACGGTAGGGGGGTGCCAGCTCCCTCCCGGCTCCGTCGTCCTCATGAGCCAATGGGTTGTCCATCACGATCCTCGCTATTGGCCCAACCCCGAATGTTTCATCCCCGACCGCTGGCTCACCGACGCCGCCCCCCGTCCCAAGTACGCCTACTTCCCCTTCGGCGGCGGCCCCCGCCAATGCATCGGCGAACCCTTCGCCTGGCTCGAAGCCACCCTCGTCCTCGCCACCCTCTCCCAACGCTGGCGTCTCAATCGCCTCGACGATCACCCCCTGCCCTTAGAACCCACCATCACCCTCCGCCCCCGCGACCCCCTCCGCATGCTCATAACCCCCCGATGACTTGTTCTCCGGGATCTCTTCCCC
>JBLNDH010000588.1:0-4037 GCA_050261455.1 Bacillota bacterium | reverse complement strand
TGGGAGCGTACGTGCTGATGGTGGCGGCGGTGATGATGCTGCTGTTGGGGGCGGTGCCACAACTGGGGGCTGATCGATTGCTGTATGAAACGGTCAGTGCATTGAGCAATGTGGGGCTTTCACACGGCACCATCATGATTGTCGGGCCGGGGTTGGATGTGCTGTCCGGCGCGATGCTGCTGGGGCGGCTGGCGCCGTTGGGGATCCTGTGGTGGATGGCGCAGACGACGGACGATGCGGAGCTGGCGATCGGATGAGGCCGGGGGCAGGGGTGAGGGGGCAGAATAGCGGAACGGATCGTTGATCTTATAGTCGGTGCACGGTCGAAAGGGCGGCGCGGGCTTGGCTGCGTTCCAACTCGTTGAGTTTCTGGACGCGGCGGGCATGGCGACCATCGCCGAAGGGGGTGGCCAGGAAGACCTGGATGATCTTGCGGATCTCGGCGTCGTTGAGCAGATCCGATCCCAGACACAAGACGTTGCAGTGATTGGCTTCGCGGGAGATGCGTGCGGTCACTTCGTCGTGAGCCAACGCGGCGCGAACGCCGACGACCTTATTGGCAGCAACGGACATGCCGATACCGCTGCCATCCAGCAAGATGCCGGCCTCGAACTGTCCTTCGGCCACGGCGAGGGAGACGGGAATGGCGTAATCCGGGTAATCGGTGCAAGCGGAGGCGGTGTGGCAGCCAAAGTCCTGTATGTCGTGTCCCCACTGTTTGAGTACAGGGAGCAACTTCCGTTTGGCTTCATAACCACGATGATCGGCGGCAACCGCAATCCTCATCGAGACTCCTCTGAACTTCCCATGCGGCTATACATCCTACATCTTCCCCGGCGAAAATGCATCTGCGCGAGATCTACAGCGAACAACCGATTTCAAAACCCGAGTCCGCTCAGGCTTTGTCGCCTGGCTCGGGGGTTCGGGATCTGATTCAGGGCAGCGATTGCTCTGCCAGGCGTTTCTCGATCAGCACCTGCAACTGCTTGGCCAGCGCTTGATAAACAGCCACATCGCCGCCGATGGGGTCCTCGATATCACCCTCTGGGCTCAATGTGAAGACCTTATCTGAAGCCGATGGCACGAGCGTCCTGACGGCAGCGGCATGGTTATGGCTCATGGTATAGATGATGTCGGCTTGATGGATGAGCTCGATGGTCAAAGGGCGAGAGCGATGGCGTGAGAGATCGGCACCCAGGGGCCGAAGGGCCTCGACGGCAGCCGGCGTCGCCCGAGCGCCGGGCATGGCGAAGCTGCCGGCGGAGAGGACGCTGATGCCTTTCTTCTCCAAGTCGGCTTCGGGAACAGCCAGTTTGCGGGCCAGGATCTGGCGGGCGAGGGCTTCAGCCATGGGAGAGCGGCAAGTGTTGCCGCTACAGACAAAGAGGATGGTGGTTCGCAGAAGCCGCTCGATGATGCGTTGATCGTAGACGCCGGCGCGGACGATCTGGTAGTGATCCGATTCAACCTTGACGATGGTGGAAGGTTTTGAGTACTGGGTTGGGCCGGCATCAAGGATCAGATCGACGTGATCGCCCCAGGCTTGAGCAGCTCGTTCGGGGGTCTGGGCGGAGATATCGGAACTGCCGACCTTGCGGAGAACCACAGGGGCACCGATCTGGCCGATAACGCTGCTAGCCACGATGTGGTCCGGGCAGCGCAGGGTAATCGTTGAGCCGTCGTAGATCTGCTGGACGGGCACACCGACTTCTGCGGCGACCTCTTGTTGCCGTTCGGATGGCACCTCGAAGACAAAGGCTATCGGGCCAGGCCAGAGCTTCTTGATCATGCGCCGGCCCAAGTCACTGATGGGTCCAAGATAGCGGAATGCCTCTTCGCGTTTGGCCAGATGGATGACAAGCGGTTTGTCCTGAGCGGGAGGTTCCAAGGCGCGAAGGCGAGCCATCGCGTCGGGTTGATTCATGGCTGCAGCGGCACCGTAGACGGTTTCCGTCGGTAATACGACTAAACCGCCATCCTTGAGCAGTTCAACCGCTCGACGGATCTGCGTGTCATCACTTCCAGTTTCGAACGCCTGCGCAATTCGGGCCGCCATTGTTCGGATTATCGGCATGACCAAAGCAGGGTGTCAAGCCGCGAGTTGACTGATCGGCTTGCTGGGACGTGGGTTGCTTGGGGCAGGAGGCAGGTGGGGGGCTTCAGGCGAGACGTAGTTATCTGGAGGAGATTCGGCTTGGCGGGAGCCTCGCTCTCCCATATGGGGGCGAGCCCGTTTGTGCCAAAATTCACAATTGCCGCCGCTCGTTGGAGTGTGAGGCGGCTATATATTGATGGGCTTTCTCGCTTGCGTTCAGCGGAGGCTAAATTAGACTAATACGATATACATGGCGTGTTTGCGCGGGTTTGCGGTCGGTGGTCGTCCGACAAGCCTGTTGCAGATGAACTTGTCGGAGCGGGATACGTTCCGACGAGCAGGTCCGATCAGGAGGATCGGAGTTGGCACGCCGAGGCATGGATGCCTATGGGGTTGGAGCTTCTAAAAGATCGACTAGCCAAGCTTTGGCAGTTGCCTCTTCTATTGCTCTCATTGGCTCTATTTGGGTATGCGGCGTATTTGTTCATTGACCCGCAGGCGGGGCCATCGGCTGCGCAACAGATCGAGATCGCTCGCGTGCTGTTGAAGCAGGATCGCGCCGAAGCGGCGATCAAGCACCTCAATACCCTTTTGGAAAAAGGCAACCTCAAGCCTGAAGTGGAGGGGGGCATACGCGTGGTGTTGGGGGAGGCGTTGGAGCAGGCCCAGAAGCAAAAGGGGCTGAACCTCGCCGTCAATCATGTGCAGATCATCGAGCAAACCAAGCGAGGGATCTCGATGGGGATTGTTGCGGATGCGCCGGTGCATCGGCGATTGGGCGAAAGCTACGAGGCTTTGGGTAGGGCGCGTGACGCGGTGGCGCATTACCAGAAAGCGGCCGGGCTGGATTCGGCGCATGGACAGAAGTGGCAGCGAAAGGTGATCGATCTGGAATTGTCGCAGGAGGACTACGACGCGGCGACGACATCGATCGACGAATACCTGAAACGTTCGGATCTGGCGGATGGCGAGCGTGCCTGGGCGATGGGGGAGAAGGCACACATCCTGATCGACCGCGGCCAGTTCCAGGAAGCAAAGCGAATCCTGGCCGATGCACTGCGACTCAGCGAGAAGGAGGGCGGTAACCCGGGCGTATTCGGCTACTGGCTGGGGTATAGCGAGTGGAAGTTGGGGAATGTGGCGGAAGCGGAACGGCTGATGCGGGCCGCGCGGGATGTGCTCCGCGTGCAGCATCCGCTGGATGGTGATGCGGCTTATTCGCTGGGCCGGCTGAAGCAGGAACAGAAGGAATACGCGGTGGCGAATTCATATTACGCTGCTGTATTGCAGAGCCATTTGGATTCGCGGGTCGCGCCATCGGCGAAGCTGAATCGGGGGATTTGTCGGATTGCGTTGGGTGAACATGAGCCGGGGTTAAGCGATTTGAGCGACCTGACGCGGTTGGTGAAGGAGAAGCAACTGTTGCCGCCGCGGCTTCGCGGCGAAGTGATCGCGGGATTGCAGGAGGCGATGCAACTACTGTCTGCGCAGGGGAATTACCAGGGGGCACTGGAAGTGCTGGCGTACGAGCAGGAGCTTCAATCGGAGCCCGGGGCGGATTTTTTTGAGCGACTGGGGCGATTGTACGAGCGGCGGGCTGCGCAGCTGGAGGGGGGAATCGGGGAGGTCATGGCGCAGGACAAGGCTCGCCGCGAGCAGCAGGCTCGGGAGTGTCGGGCCAAAGCGGGGGATGCGTACACGGCGGTGGCGAGGCTACTGGTGGTCCAGGATGACAAGGGACATGGGGAGGCGCTTTGGAAGGCGGTCGAGCAGTATGAGCGGAGTGCGGACCTGTCACGGGTGACCGCGGCGCTGGAGACGTTTGTCGGAGAGCGGCCGGACGATTCGCGGGCGCCCGATGCACTGTTGAAGCTCGGCCAATCGTACCAGGCGGCGGGATTGTTCGATAAGGCGATCGAGGCGTATCGGAGGAATCAATTTC
>JBLNDH010000587.1:0-6049 GCA_050261455.1 Bacillota bacterium | reverse complement strand
GCCCAATGGAATCCAGGCAATGTCCAGAAGAAACTGACCCACCCGTTCGCCACCGACATTCTCATCACGGCTATCCAGCCCTGGAACGCCTTGGCGTTGATGCTCACCGACTGGGACAGTTCCGACATCCTGGCCAGTTCGCTCAATCGCCACCTCTTCAGCCGCGACGGACACACCCTCACCTTCGCCGATCTGCGGGAAGATCGCCCCAGGCTGCTCATCAACGCCACCGACCTGCAGTCCGCCAAGCGATTCATCTTCTGCAACGAAGCCTTTGATGACCTGAACTCCGACCTGGCCAAGTACCCCATCGCCCACGCCGTCGCCGCCAGCGGCGCCTTTCCCGTCTTCATGCATGCCAAGACCTTGCGGGATTTCTCAACCATCTATAAGCAGTACCGCCATTTCATCGATGGCGGCATCATGGACAACCTCGGCGTGGAAAGCCTCATCGAAGTTTACTCCGCCCAGAACCGCCCCAACGGCAGCCACCCCGTCCCCTACCCCAACGGCGCCATTCTCATCGTCATCGACGCGGGCACCCGTTATGACGCCCGCCTGTCCGATAAAGGCGATATCGGATTCTGGGAAAAGGTCAAACGCAGCGCGGATCTGTCCGCCACCGCCCTGCTCTCCCGGGCCAAGTCCGCCACGCTCGCCGAGCTGGTTCTGCAGCATTCGGACGACACCCTTACCGCTGAATGCCTGCGTCAGAAAGCACAGGAACTGGAGCGGAATGGCCTCTTGGAAATCCGCGACCGCGATCGTCGCCCCATCCGCGTCGTACACCTTTCGCTGGCCAACATTCGCCAGATCAGCAACTTGCCTTTTCCCAGCTTCAGCGAAAGCATTGACAGCATCTCGACATTCTACAACATCGACCACACTGAGGCATATCGCCTATACCAGGCCGCCGATCTGCTGGTCAACGAACACGCCGTCAACGCTGCCCTGCTGCAACTCGCCCGGGAACTTGGCGGCCAAACCTGTCGCTAACGGCATCCGCACTTGCAAACCGAGTATCCTCCATGGTCTATTATGTAATCTGGCGCCGGGCGCCTCACGGAATACCCCGGCACTGTGTTGCAGAATGATTCTTTAGACGGACGGGCAACCTGCAGATAATATGCGGGTTGTGATTCGTTATTGCGAGGAGCCAACTATGACCTTGACGCGATGGGCAGGAGCATCGATTCTTCTCGGTCTTGCAGCCATGGGCTGTCAAAACAAAGCCAAGTCGCAGGGCTCGATCTATCCCGCACCGGTCGCGGTAGCCCCGGAGACGCGAGACCGGATTCGTCACGTCGCCACCGATGCCATTACCGGCAAAGTCATTGCGGTCATGCCGGAGTCGCGTCTGGTCGCCGTCGGCGACGTCCCCGTTCAGCAATTCCACAAGGGCGACATCCTGATGTTCCTCGGCGGCGACAGCACCTCCGTTGGAGCCGGAACGGTGGTCAATGTCCTGCCCGATGCCCTGCATGTAAGATACGAGGAGCCTCCAGTCGGTGGGCGGCCACCCGCGGTAGGAGATTTGGCCATCCATTTCGCAAAGTAGACGGCCTTTTCCAAAGTCGAGGACCTATCATCCGTCAATACGCCGTCCGTTGGCGATGATGAATGGTTCAGTTGACGGATTATGACTGACAACGCGCCGCGACTCATATTGGCCAGTGCGTCACCTCGGCGGCAGCAACTGCTACGTGACGCCAACTACGACTTCACCGTCCAGCCAGCCGACGTGGACGAAAGTGCTGCGCCCAACCTGCTGCCCGTGGAGTTGGCCAGACACCTGTCCATGATCAAGGCCGCCGCAGTCGCCGCACAATTCCCTGATGATGTGATCCTGGCGGCCGATACCATCGTGGCGTTCGGGGATAAAGCGCTCGGCAAGGCCGCCGATGTCGTCGAGGCCCGACGGACCCTCACTTTGCTTTCCGGAACCACCCATATCGTGATCACCGGCGTAACGATCATCCACCAAAGCAGCGGCTACCAGTCTACCCGCCATGCCATGTCCGCCGTCCATATGCGACGCCTCAGCCTGCAGGAAATCCAGGAGTACCTCGCTTCCGGCCAATGGGAAGGCAAGGCCGGCGCCTATGGCATTCAGGATCCCGATCCGTTCGTAACCAACATGGCCGGCAGCCTCAGCAACATCGTCGGCCTCCCCATGGAACTCACCGCCACCATGCTCACCGACGCCGGAATCCTCCCCCAAACGCCCTGAAGTTCCCCTCACGCCAAGCGACGACCCAGATCCTTCTGCGGCCAAGCAACGACTTCTTGCCTTCTCCCCTCCCTCGAGGCTGCGTGCCTTTGCCTTCGTACCTTCGTGCCTTCGTGCCTCTTATCCCAGCGCACCTCCCAACCGTGATGCGTATAATCCCCCCTTATGTCCACCGCCCTCATCACCGGTGCATCCAGCGGAATCGGCTACGATCTGGCCAAGGTCTTCGCCGCCCATGGCCACAACCTGATCATCACCGCCCGCAACCGCGAAGCCCTTAACAAATTGGCCGACGAATGCGCCTCCCAGTTTCATGTGAAAATCGAGATCCTCACCAAGGATCTGGCCGACCCCTCCACGCCCCAGCAGATCTACGATGAACTGCAACAGAAGTCCCTCCCTATCGACATTCTCGTTAACAACGCCGGCTTCGGCACCCATGGCCCCTTCGCCCGAAGCGACCTGGCCGGTGAACTCCGGCTTGTCCAGGTCAACGTGATCGCCGTCATGCAGTTGACCCGACTCTTCCTCCCCGCCATGATCGAGCGACGCGCCGGCAAAATCCTGAATGTCGCCTCCACCGCCGCCTATGTGCCCGGCCCCTACATGTCCAGCTACTACGCCAGCAAGGCCTTCGTCCTCTCTCAATCGGTGGCTTTGGCTCAGGAACTCCGCTCCCGTGGCATCACCGTCACTGCCCTGTGCCCCGGCCCAACCCGCACCGCCTTTCAATCCCGCGCCGGCATGGACGAGGTCCGCCTCTTCAGCGAATCCGCCATCATGGACTCCCCCGCCGTCGCCCGCATCGCCTACCAAGGCCTGATGCGCGGCAAGACCATCGTCGTTCCCGGAATCCAAAACAAATTCGTGGCCGTTGTTTCTCGCTTGGTCCCCCGCACCCTCCTGGCCCGCGCCGCTGGCCATCTGAACAAAGACCGCTGAATAGATCCTCCCAATCCCGACAGTGCTCGCCTGCATCCAAGCCCAGGGATTTATCCCTGGGTTCTGGACTGCGATTCCCCTTCGGTTTTCGTTGGACTCATTTAGGATCGCCTCAGAATCGCGCTCTCCCACGCCGGGCTCGGGGTCCAACGACGACCCGGATTCCTCTGCTCGCTAACACGACCTCTCCCACCGCCGGCGTAACTCGGAAGGCCGCAAATTGCCTACGCGGTCCACTCGATTCGTCTTACCACTGCTTTCCCCGCATTCCCCAGCTTCACCAACAGCGCACATTCCTTGGCTTCTATCCCCGCCGCCGCCAGCCCAGGGACAAAATAGGGCCCTTATTGGACATGCAACAGATACTTATTCCACACTACGCGGGGTATAGTGTGATAGATCCAACACAATCCTGGCGAGAGGGTGTTGAACCTGATCGTAATCGTTTTTGCGAGGGCAGTTGTTATGTTTTACGGTAGGACCCTGGGACGTAGGATTTTGTGCGCAAGTTTAACGGCCGTCGCGGCCATTGGCCTGACGCTGGTTGCATGCCAGCCCGCCAGCGCCGCTCCTGTATATAACGCAATCAGCGCTTTTGACGCAGCGTGGACCGCGGGATCAGGCAACACCGGCAGCCCCTTCAGCTTCGGCTACGCCGCCGATCTTTCGGGCGCTTTTACGGCCTTCAGCCAAGCCAAGAGCTTCGGACCGAACAATGTATTCCACACGCTGTCGCCCAGCGCGCAGGACATTTCGCCCGACCTTTTGTGCCCCATGGTCTTCCACAACACTTCGGAGAACCAGATGGCGTCTGGCTCGGTCGTCCTGCCGGGCAATGAACTGGCGTTCCATCCAGGCGCCTTCGAGGCCAACCAGTACAGCATCATCCGCTTCACCGCCCCGCAGACCGCCACATACGCCCTGAACGCGGGCTTCATCGGCCGCGACAACAAGGGCACCTCCACCACCGTCTTCGTCCTAGCCGCGGGCCAGCAAGTCTTCACGCACGACGTCAACGGCTTCAACAACAGCCCGGTTACCTGCACCCAGACCTTCCTGCTGACCCAAGGCCAGACCTTGGACATCGCCGTCGGACGTGGCAGCAACGGCACCTATTACAACGATTCGACCGGTCTCGGCACCAATCTGTCGATCACCGCCGTCCCCACCCCCGCTGCCGTCTGGGGCGGCAGCATCCTAGCCGGCGGCCTCCTGACGGCACGCTGCCTGCGCCGCAAGGCTTAACCAACAACTCGAATCCAAACGACAAGGCCCTCGCTCACGCGAGGGCCTTTTGTTTTGTTGAAATGATAGAAACCAAGGGTAAAGCCGAAGAAGGGAGTTGAACCCTTAACCCCCGCTTTACGAAAGCGGTGCTCTACCATTGAGCTACTTCGGCGAACGTTCCGATACTCTCATCGGCTCGTATAGGGGGAAGGATAAACCACGATCTGCACTATTTCAAGGAGCGAAAGCACAGACGCTCGCCTTACAGATTGGCCGGCGGCCATTTCGGGAGCCGACGCCTCGCCCATCGTTCAACCACGCCCGATTTTATGGGTCCGCCCACCCCTGCCAGACAAAGAAAACCCACAAAAAGCCGCGAGTAAAGATGGGCCCGTTACCTTGGAGCCATGGTTTTGGTCACAATTACCGCCAGCCAAGCCCAGCAGAGCATGCTCGCCCCGAAGTACGGAAAGTACCGACGCGATCATCCCTGTCGCCATTCTACCGGCCCGGATTGGATCACAGGCTACTACCGAGCACCGTCCAGATCCCCCATCACAACATTCACGCCACGTGCCTCGAGGGGCAACTATCCCTGGCTCCAACTCTGTCGCGAGAAAGATGCAAGTTCTTTGGTGATCCGAGCTTTTTGGCCTCCACCCGGGCTAAGATTTCCTGGTTGGATAACCCAGCGGTCATTCCGTTCATCCTCAGTTTGAAGAAGGACGGCACACATGATGGCCAATCTGCCCAACAGCGAACATCAACCCAACGGCGGAGAAGAACAGATCCAGCGATTCCTGGATGCCTCACACGCCCAATCGCAGGACCCTCGCCTCTTGCCCGAAGCAGTGGATCGTATCCGACGGGAAGCCGAAGAACGCAGAATGGCGGAGCAGGCATCACGCGACAACGAGGCCCGGCTCAAGGCCATCGTCAACACCGCCGTTGACGGCATCATCACCATCGATGAACGCGGCATCATCGAGACTATCAACCCCGCTGCCGAACGGATCTTCGGATACTCGCCTGCCGAACTCATCGGTCAGAATGTGAAGATGCTGATGCCCAACCCGTACCACGACGAACATGACCAGTACTTGGCCAACTACTGTCGTACTGGCCAGCGGAAGATCATCGGCATTGGCCGAGAAGTCCTGGGCAAGCGGAAAGACGGGACCATCTTCCCCATCGACCTGGCCGTCAGCGAGGTTTTGCTGGGAAATCGCCGTATTTTCACCGGCATTGTGCGCGATGTCACCGCGCGAAAACAGGCCGAGGAAGAACTGCGCAAAGCCAAGGAGTTGGCCGAGCAGTCCTGGGTCGAGGCCGAAACACAAAGGGAGATCGCCGAAGCAGCCAACCGCGCCAAGGATCACTTCCTGGCCGTGCTCAGCCACGAATTGCGCACCCCCCTCACTCCGGTACTGGCCATGGTGGCATTCGTCGAAAGCCAGGTCAATTTGCCCGAAGAACTTCGAGACGAGATCGGTACGATCCGTCGCAACGTCGAGATGGAAGCCCGGCTGATTGACGACCTGTTGGACCTGACGCGCATCAGCAAAGGCAAGATCCATCTGCAGTGCGAAGTCGTGGATGCCCATGCGTCCCTGCGAAGCGCTCTGGAAATCACTCAATCCGACATCGAGG
>JBLNDH010000586.1:0-4916 GCA_050261455.1 Bacillota bacterium | reverse complement strand
ACCGCGATCGGCCGCACATAGTCCCCTTGCTGCACCCACAGCGTCCCTTGCCCAGCCTCCCCCCGGCTCGGATTCGTCGTCGGCCGCTGCCCCGCTCGCCCCTGCCCCGCCGGTCCTTGTCCCTGCCCTCGCCCCCCACCACTCCCGCGCCCGCTCGCCCCACTCGCTCCGCTCGCCAGCGCACTGCTGCGAAACTCCGGTGCCACCAGCGCCGGCGTCGGCAACCACCGCAACGCCACAGTCGGCACCATCAGCACATCGTCCCGCCGCTTGGTTTCAAAGTGCACATTCGCCGTCAAGTACGGCAGCAGCTTCCCGCTGGCATTGTCCGTCTGCACTTCCACCGTATACGTCACCACGTTCTGCGTCATCGTGGCATTCAACCGGATCTTCCCCACCGCCCCTCGGAACTCCTGCCCCGGGAACGCATCCACCGTAAAACGCACCGGCTGCCCCGGGAAAATGTTGCCGATATCCGCTTCATTCACCGCCACCCACACCTGCATCCGATGCAGGTCCTTGGCCAGCAGAAACAGGCTCGGCGCATTCAAACTCGCCACCACCGTCTGCCCCGTGTTCACTCGACGATCAATGATCACCCCTTTGACCGGCGATTTGATCGTGCAATAACTCAAATTACGCTGCGATCGCTGCAGATTTGCTTCCGCCTGCGCCACCGTGCTGCGAGCTTGCCCGATGGCCGCCTCCCCCACCGCCACATTCGCCACCGCCGTGTCATACGCTGCCTTGTACGCATCGTAATTGCTCTGCGCCAACGCATCCGATGGCCCCAGCTTCTGCGCCCGCTCCCAATCACGCTTCGCCTGTTCCAACTTCGCTTTCATCTGCCCCAGGTCCGCTTCCGCCCGCTCCACCCCAGCCTGGGCCAACTTCAACTGCGCACTGGCTTGCGCCACGTCCGCCGTATACAGCGAATCGTCGATCTGCGCCAGAACCGTCCCCTCCTCCACCGCCGAACCATAGTCAATTGTCTTCCCGTTCTTATCCTGGCCAAACGACTTGATCTGCCCGGCCACCTGCGCCCCCACGTCGATCACTTCCTCCGGCTCCAGCGTCCCCGGCGCATCAATCGTCGCCACCAGGTCTCCCCGCTTGATCGGAGTCGTGCGGAACACCACCGATGAATTCGATCGTTTGTTTAAATACCAAGCCCCTGCACCGGCAATGATCCCAACCAACGCCAGCAGAAACAGGGTTGTGCGCAAAAACGTTTTCATGGCTTCCTTCACCATCCATCCGCATCCAGATAGACACGCAATCCACTCTATCAGTCGGTCAATCGTAAAATCACCGAGTGACCTTCGCCTGCCAATCGAACCGATTCATCCTAAAAGCGGTTTCAGACCCTACAGCGGTTGTCCTCTCTCTATAGCGAACGATCTGACCCGTCATCCTGAGCGCAGCGAAGGATCTCTATGTCTGATCCCTTCTCTTCGCCTCTGGTTCGCTACACCGTCTCCTCAGCCGCCCTACTGATCTTCGCGCCATTGGCGCCGGATACTGCCAGAAAGCGGTGGGGCAGATCATTCTTGTCTGCCACGGCTGGGCGAGTGGGGGCATTCTTGCCCCCCGAGTCCAGCCGATCCGGCTGAGCCTGGATGCCTGCGGGATGAACCTCAGTAAAGCCCACGGCGATGCCGTGCCTCTGGGACCATCCCCTCCAAATGCTCCGTCAACCGAACCAGAAGCCGCTGCAATTCCCGCTGCTCGTCCTCGTTCAATCCTCCCATCATCCGCCCAACCTGATCCGCGTGCTCCTTCAGCACATCCCGCACCACCGCCCGACCATCCGGCGTCAGACGCACCTGCTTCGCTCGCAGATCCTTCGTAGACACATCGCTCACCACCAGTCCCTGCCGCTCCAGCCGCCCCACCACTCCGGTCACGCTCGGCGGCCGAATCAATAACCGCTCCCCCAAATCCCTCAATCGCAGCCCCTCCGTCCCCTCCTGCTCAGCCCGGTACAACGTCCGCAGAATCCCCCATTGCGACCCGCTCACCCCAAACCGCGCAAAAAACGGCTGCATGATGCGACCCACCAAGCCGCACGTCCGCAACAGGGTCCGAAACACCGGCTCCACCGGCCGCCCGTCTGCAGCAACTCCACCCGTCATGCTCTTCTGTTTCCTGGACAACGTAACCCCATCTAAAACTCACTATTTAGTTAGCATCCTAAATATAGTACGCGCATGCGGAAGTTTTATTCCATTATTCCACTCCCCGATGAGCCTGTTGCTACCGGTCACCCCAAGGACGAAGGACAAGGGACTAATGACAACCCACTAGAACCACCCCTGCTTCTGCACCATATACCGCTGATAAAACTCCTGATCCGATTTCGTCAGATAGACGATCCCCTCGATGATCCCGATCAGCCCCACCACCGGCGCAAGCCCCCCACACGTGCCGAGGGTCAATAACAGCATGATCAACCCCGGCTTCACCATCCCCAGGATGAACTTGTGTACGCCGAAATACCCCAGCACAATGCCACACACTCCCGCCGCAATCCGCGTGGTTGTCACCGATGCCGGATCATACGGCACCACCGCATACGGCGGCACCACATACGCCCGCGCGCCCGCTGGTGCATCCGAAACCGGTGGAATCGGCGGCGGACTCGCCGGAATCTCCCCCAATAACGCCCTCACCTCCGGCACGCTGTCCGCCCGCTGCCAGTCCGCCATTCCCTCTCGCCACACCAGCGTATCCGGCCGCAGACCTTGGACAAGCAACTGCTCCAGTGGAAATGGCCCTCGTTGCTGGTTCCCATCCGCCAAGTAGTACTGCACGCCGCACTCCTTTCAACCTTTTATCAATTCTATGATACCTTCACCCCACAATTCCCCCTTCCCCCTTTTCGTGCCTCCGCCCCATAAGGTAATAGTCGCTCCTCCCTCCCGAATATCTCCTTACTGACTCCGACTTTCTTCATGAGTAAGATGGTCCCCATGCCAACACCATTGAAAGAAAAAGTCTCCCTAGCCAGTCTTCGTTCCGCCCGAGATTCCGGCCAGAAGCTCGCCATGCTCACCTGCTACGACTTCACCACCGCCCGCCTCATGCAGGAAGCGGGCGTGCCCTCTCTTCTGGTGGGCGACTCGGCCGCCAATGTCATTCTTGGCTATTCATCAACCATCCCCGCCCCTCTGGACTTCATGATCGAAATCACCGCCGCCGTCCGCCGCGGCGCGCCCCTGGCTTTCCTCGTCGGCGACATGCCCTTCGGCTCCTATCAAGCCTCCGTCAGCCAGGGCGTCAAAAACACCTGCCGAATGTTCCAGGCGACCGGTTGCGATTGCGTGAAAATGGAACTCACCGCCTACCATTTGCCCTTGGTCCGCGCCCTCACCGCCGCAGGCGTACCCGTCATGCCGCATCTCGGCTTACGACCCCAATCCGTAGGCGTCCTTGGCGGCTACAAGTACCAGGGCCGAACTTGCGAAGAAGCAACCTCAATCGTGGCACTGGCCTTGCGAATGCAAGAGGCAGGTGCGGTGGCAATTTTGCTCGAAGCCGTGCCCCCCGAGGTCGCAAATGCCGTTATTGAAAGGACTAACATCCCGATCGTTGGCTGTGGTGCTGGGTCAGGCTGTCACGCGAGTGTCATCGTGACTCAAGATGGGTTGGGCCTTACCTCAGCCCGGCCCCGATTCGTACCGGCACTGGCCGATTTGGCTACGCCCCTTCGCGAGGCGTTTGCCAAATACGCTCAGGACCTGGCTTCCGGGGCTTACCCCGCTCCACAGCATCTGTACACGATGCCGCCAGCGGAACAGGCAAAACTCAAGGATTGGCTAAAACAACAATAGGCGTTTTGATACAGGAGTAAACGTATGCAAACCTTCAGGAGAAAGTCACTCGTAACCCTCTCCCTCTGGGTGCTCGGCATGGTCCTGGCGTATGTCGCCTACCAGTTCACCCTCAACCAGCAGTTTGCCCGGGCCCAGGAACAACGCGACCAGCTGCGCGCCAGCCTCGGTAAAGCCGATGACTTGGCCGCCACCTTCCGAACCGTCGGCAAAATCGTCGAGCCTTCCGTCGTCAGCATTGATGTCCGCAAAAAGCTCCCCGTGCAACGACAACGCGGAATGAGCGACGACTTCCTCCGCCGCTTCTTCCCCGACCGGGACGGCGATGGTGAACCCGATGTCCCGCCCGGCCTCACAATCCCCGATCAGCAGGACGAAATCCCTGAACAGATCGGCACCGGCAGCGGCGTCATCATGGAGTACTCCGGCGGCAAAGGTTACATCCTCACCAACAACCACGTCGCCGGCGGCGCGGAGGAAATGGAAGTCACCCTCTACGATGGCCGCATCATCCGCAATGCCAAGGTCGTTGGCGCCGACGCCAAGACCGACCTCGCCGTCGTCGAAATCCAAGCCGATCGCCTCGCCCCCGCCAAGTGGGGCAACAGCGACGAACTGCAAAAGGGCGATTTCATCCTCGCTTTCGGCAGCCCCTTTCGTTACGTCGGTTCCATGACCCATGGCATCGTCAGCGCCCTCCATCGCACGGACGTCGGCATCCTCGGCATTGGAGGCTACGAAAACTTCCTCCAGGTCGATGCCCCCATCAACCCCGGTAACAGCGGCGGCCCCATCGTCAACCTCCACGGCGAAGTCGTCGGCGTCAGCACCGCCATCGCCTCCCGCAGCGGCGGCTTCCAAGGCGTCGGCTTTGCCATCCCCTCCAACCAGGCCAAGCCCATCTACACCGCCCTCAAGGAAAAGGGCAAGATCGTCCGCGGCTGGCTCGGCGTCAGCATCCAGGACGTCACCGTAAAGCCCAAGCTCGCCAAGTCCTTCGGCTATGAAGGCGACCAGGGCGTCCTCGTCGAGGAAATCCTCGACGGCGCTCCCGCCGCCGGCCAGCTTCAGAACGGCGATATC
>JBLNDH010000585.1:0-3457 GCA_050261455.1 Bacillota bacterium | reverse complement strand
GTCCTGGCAGGCAACATCGTCGCCGCCACGCGTCGTCGGCCGCTCAAACCATTCGTCTACACGACCCTGGGAACGCTGGCCGCTCTGGGGCATTACAAGGGCGTCGGGCGAATCATGCGGATGAAGTTCAAGGGGTTTATCGCCTGGTGGATCTGGCGGACGTACTACCTGATGCAGATGCCGCGGTGGAATCGGCGGCTGCGCATCATGATCGACTGGACCATCGCACTCTTCTTCCGCAACGACATCGTCAAGCTCGAGCTATTCGGCGAGGAGCATCCGCTGCGAAGATACGAAGAGCGGATTCATCGCCACAAGCCCCCGGTGCAGGAAGTCCTCGATTGGACCATCACGCCATTGGACGGACATGAGGGCGCGGCGGTGGAAAGCGAAGAGACAGCGCGGCGGGGGTAGTGGGGAAAATGATGAAATCCGAACTAAGGGCCCGTTTCAGAGCAGATCCGTGCGGAACGTGCGCCACTGGCAGCTTGCTGTCAGTGTAGATTCCCGAAGCAGAACACTGGCGGACAAGCCGCCAGCGGCATCCCGAAAACCGGTTCAGAAGCCACTTCTCAGGCGACCTTGGCAACTGCCGCCTGCATTTTCTCCAAACCGGTCTTGACGGCAACCAGGGGATCCAACTTCCAGTAGTCGCGGTTGAATACTTCCAGGGACAGGATGCATTGGGGATTGATGGCAGCCACATCTTTGAGGATAGAAGCGAGGGGAGCGACGCCATCACCGGGGTAGACGCGATGGGCATCGGTGACAGTGGCCCGAGGGGGATCGGCGGGATAGTCGTTCAGATGGATCATCTGGATCGCGGTGCTGCTCAGAAGCCGCAGGCCGCTGAACTGACTGTTGCCCTTGTACATGTGGTAGACGTCTGGAAGGATGCAGCCCTGAGGGAATCCACTTTCGGTGGCCACGAGGGCGGCCTCGCCAAGCTTGCTGAGGCACTTGGAATGGCCCCAGATCTCGATCTGGGGGACAACACCGAACTGCTGGCCGATCTCGGCCAGGGCACGATACCGCTCGGCGGCCACCAGCAGGTTCATATTGGCCTGATCGGTGGCGCCGATGGGAGGAGCAGCGACACGTTTGCCGCCGATTTTGCTGACCAGTTCCATGTCGCGTTTGGCTTGCTCCAGCCCTTTGCGGCGTTGTTCTTCGCTATCGACGACCCAGGCGGCAAACCCAATGCCGTTTTCGACAGTCAAGCCCAGGTCGGCGATGCGTTTCTTGAGATCAGGCAGGGAGTTGCCTTCCTTGGCATAGGTTTCGATGTCGCGGATCCACGGTTCAATGGCATGGTAGCCGGCCTTGGCAACCACTTCGATCTGCTGAAGCAGGGGAAGCTTCTGGCCCATGATGGTGCTGGTGTTCAAGCAATAGCGGAAGGAGGGGATTGGCTTGGGGACGCTTTCCGAGGCCAACGCCGGGACAACGCGTGCCCCCACCATAGCTCCAGCGGCCGTCAACAGATCCCGTCGAGAAATGTGCCCGAACATGCCGTTTCCTCCGTGCGGATGGACACGCGAAGCGTAGCCGGAGCAAGGCCCGAGCCTCATCTGGCACAAGCCCAATACG
Organism: Bacillota bacterium; assembly: GCA_050261455.1. GTDB lineage: Bacteria > Planctomycetota > Phycisphaerae > Tepidisphaerales > Tepidisphaeraceae > JAPLNB01. Next base: position 1,867 of record JBLNDH010000585.1, on the reverse strand, counting down.
ATATCGTCAAGGCTGCCCTACTCCTTGGATTTGGGGATGCATTATGGAGGGGTGAAAGTGCGGCCGCAAGCGCTACGCGAATGGGGCAAGCGTTTTTGGCGTCTGAGTGCCGGGGGCAAGGGCGGCACTGCGCTGCGTCCACGGCGGGAAGAGGGCAGTTCGAGGGGGCTTGAGAGTTCCGGCTGCGCCCGGTTGCACTTTGAATTTATTGCTTGCATAGAAAGCGGGACCGTGGCAGAATAGAGATGCACATTCTTGGCTCGACGCATTGCGGCCACATACGCATGCATTCATCACATCTCGCGTATGGGGTTGCGGGTCACATCTTGCTGCAGAGCGAAAGGACACATCATGTCGGTACGCACTTCGAAGACATTTCGGCGCGGGGCGTTTACATTGGTGGAACTCCTGGTAGTGATCGCCATCATCGCCATCATGATCGCGATCCTTCTGCCGGCATTGAAGCGAGCCAAGGAGAGCGGCAATTCCATCAAGTGCCAGGCGGCCATGAAGCAGATCATCACCGCCATGAACATGTACGCCGCCGACCATCGGGGGGAGATGCCGCTTCCGCCTTCTATTAACGAACAGTATCCCGGGACTGACGCGGTGACTCGCTCGCTGATGTACTTCATGAGCCAGCAGAACAGCGGCGTGGGCGTGATCCGCTACGACGCCGGCTCCTTCTGGAAGTACCTGGGCGTCGCCAACAAGGGCACGCCAAACGCCGGTACCGAGAGGGCCTATGCCGAGGGCGCGTTCTACCGCATCTTCAACTGCCCCAGCGACACCGAATTCCGCGCGGTCCGCTACGGCAGCATCAACCCCAACGCCAGTTGGACGCGTAACTTCAGCTATTCCTGGAACTGCCACATGCGCATTGAAGCACTGGGCCAACCGGCCGTCCGAAAACTCAGTTCCGTCAAGCAGCCGGCCCACAAGATCCTGCTCATCGAGGAATGGATGCCTAACGACGGCATGGCGTGGATCCAGTTGAACGACCAGGACGACGTGCCGGTGTTCCGGCACAACGGCAACGGCAATTACGGCTTCGCCGATGGCCATGTGCAGTCACTCACCCCCAAAGAACTTGGGTTTAAGCAGGCAAAGGACATGTTGAACCCACCGACGATCGAAAACGCGAAGAAGAGCAATTACTACTTCATCCTTAACAGAGACAACCTGTGATCGAGTTGGGAGTTTCCGCGTCGGGCGCCTTCGCTCGGCTCGATTGGGCTAAACAGGTCCAACCAAACGCGAAGGTGGGTAACGCCCGATGGAAGGAAATAGAACGAGGAGAAGTCCAGGAATACAAACCCTTGGGCTGGTATGGATTCCAGAGAAACGGAACAGGTCGGAAGAAACGAACACTCGAGGCAGGACAAACACTTTGGGTCTTCGGAGGATCTATTCAGGAAAGTGAACCGAAAAACCCAGTGGAAACAAGGGACGTAAGAAAACACGTAGAGTAGAGACACCGACGCATATCCAAGTCAAAAAGGGGACGGACATTATGTCGGGTTTGCCTTCCGCCCGGCCGGCATTCGCATTTGTTGCTTGCATTGAAGACCGGCCTATGGCAAACTATGCGCATCTATTCTCGGCTTAGTGCAGCTTGGCCTCTTGCGCCTGTTGTGTTTGACACAGGATGCATCAGGCGGCTATCAAGAGCACTCGAGTAAAGGGCGAAAGGACAACTCATGTCATCACAAGCATCTAGGGTATCCCGTCGTGGGGCATTCACGTTGGTTGAACTCCTGGTGGTGATTGCCATCATTGCCATTCTGATCGGCGTGCTGCTGCCGGCCCTGAAGCGGGCCAAGGAAAGCGGCAACTCCATCAAGTGCCAGGCGGCCATGAAGCAGAT
>JBLNDH010000584.1:0-18001 GCA_050261455.1 Bacillota bacterium | reverse complement strand
GAACGCGACGAATGAGAAGACGGAGCAGGGCGGAACACCCCTGCCCGCCACCCAGCCGACCACTCAGCCGGCCTCAGGACTGGTGCAGATCTCCATCCCCGCCGGCAAGCCCTTGTACATTGGTACCCCCAAGGATGTGAAGGTGGATGGGCCCCTGGAAAAGCCCCGAAAGGAGGGCGAGCCTCGTCGCCCGTTCCTGGCTCCCCCGGGAACCGTCAACCTGGCCGCTAAACGTCCCGTTACCAGCAGCGAAGCCGAGCCGATCATCGGCAGCCTTGACTTTGTGACCGATGGGGACAAAGAGGGAACCGAGGGCAGCTATGTTGAACTTGGCCCCAATTCCCAATGGGTTCAGATCGACTTGGGCAAGCCGTGCGAGATCTGGGGCATCGCCGTCTGGCATTACCACGCCGATCCCCGTGTCTACAAGGACGTCGTTGTGCAGCTTTCGGACGACCCGAATTTCATCACCGGCGTGACCACTGCCTACAACAATGACCACGACAATTCCTCGGGCTTCGGCCTGGGCAAGGCGCCGATGTACTTCGAAAGCCACGAAGGCAAGCTGATCGAGACCAATGGCCAAACCAAGGGCCGCTACGTGCGACTCTACAGCCGAGGCAGCACGGCCGGCGACGAAAACCGCTACATCGAAGTGGAAGTCTACGGGATCCCCGCCAAATGATGGTGTCGCCGCAAGACTGCGGATACCATGCGGAAATAATGTGGAAACGTTGGATTTTGCTCTTAACGCTGATCTTGGTAGCCGGTGGGGCACTTGCCTTTCGGACCCGCCAGCTCTCCGATCGCCCCTTCCATGGCGATGAGGCCATCCACGCCTGGAAGTTCGGCGAACTGTGGAACACCGGCACCTACGACTACGATCCCTTCGAATACCACGGCCCAACGCTGAACTACTTCACCCTTCCCGTGATGTGGATCACCGGCCAAAACTACATCTCGGCCAGTGAAACCTATTACCGCATGGTGCCCGCCATCTTCGGCGCCGGGCTGATCCTCTTGCTCTGGCTCCTGCGCGAGGATCTGGGCTACTGGGAAACCCTCGTCGCCGCTGTCCTGACCGCCATTTCCCCGGTCATGGTCTTTTACAGCCGCTACTACATCCAGGAAATGCTTCTGGTCTTCTTCACCTTCGCCGCCATCGCGGGCCTCTGGCGTTACGCTCGCACCGGCCGCGCCGCCTGGGCAATCCTCGCCGGCGCAAGCGTCGGCCTGATGCACGCCACCAAGGAAACCTGGGTCATCCAGGCCGCCGCGATCGCTGGTGCCGCCATCGTCACCGCTGCCTGGGCCTGGCTCCGCGATGGTCAGCCCCCCATCCTCCGCCGCGTCCTGCGCTGGAAAGTGCTCCTGATGATGGTGCTCGCTGCTGCCATTTTCGCCAGCCTCTTCCTCTCCGCATTCTTCCGCCATCCCCACGGCATCATCGACTCCATCCGCACCTACACCACCTACATGGATCGTGGCACCGGCAACACCGACCACGTACATCCCTGGGATTACTATCTGCGCCTGCTGGCCTACTTCCGTGTCGGCCGCTCGCCCGTCTTCTCCGAAGCCCTGATCCTCGGCCTCGCCGCCGTCGGTACCCTGGCCGCCCTGTTCGCTCGCCGCAAAACCCTCTCTCTCGCCCCGCCCCAAACAGAAGAGGGAGCGGAAGCCATCTTCTCTACTCAGCCCATTCCCGCGACCAACGTTATCCGTGTCCCAGGGGTTGCGATAGCGACCCCGGAATCCCCTGCCATCCCCCAGCGCGATGAGCAACTCCTCACATCCCACCGCTGGCGTCGATGGTTCTGGATCTTCATCGCCACCTACACCGTCCTGCTGACCATCGCCTACTCCGCAGTCCCCTACAAAACCCCCTGGTGTCTCCTGGGCCTCTATCACGGCATGATCCTCCTGGCCGCCGTGGGCGCCATCGCGCTGATTCGCTGGATGCCCCATTGGTCCCTTCAGGCGATCCTCGTCCTGCTGCTGGCAGTGGGGGGGTGGCACCTCGCTTCCCAAGCCCAGCGCGAGAATCTCGACCGCAAGTTCCTCGCCTCCCAGTACAACCCCTGGATCTATTCGCACCCTGGCCTGAAGTTCTTCGAACTCCCCCAGCGGATCGAAGAGCTGGCCGCCGTCTCCAACGACAAGCACCATCTGCTGATCAAAGTCTTCACCAAGGACATCTGGCCATTGCCTTGGTACATCCGCCAATTCGACAACGTTGGCTACTGGGCCGATGTGCAAGAGGATGTCGATGCCCCCATCATCCTCTGCTCCCAGGACCAGGAAAAAACCGTCACCGACCGCATGAAGACCAAATACCAGCTCGACTACTTCGGCCTTCGTCCCACCGTCGTGGTCCCCGTCTTCGTGCGAACCGACCTCTGGGACGCCTTCCTCGCCACCCGAACTACCCCCACCACAAAACCCAAATGACAGATCCCGCTTACGCCGCCCGATTGCCCTAACGCCGCACAGGCATCCCGCCCGTACGTGTCTCAACGTGGCATGGGCTCACTTGCCCATGCTCCTCCCATCTGTGGCGGAAAAACGTAGCACGGGCATCTTGCCCGTGCGCATTCCATCTGCGTTCATCTGCGGCCACAACCACCCCTTCTCCCCTCTCCCTGTCTTCAACATCCATGCCGGCTTTCACTATATTAAACAAAGGCCCGCCATCCGACCGTGCGCGCATGTTCTGCGGTGTGGATGCCGGCCCCCTTGATGGAGCTTGACCATGACTGTCGGCAGCGATCTCTCGCGTCGAAGGTTCCTCAAAACCCTAGCGGCCTCCAGCCTGTCCGCGCCGATGATCCTCACCTCGTCATCCCTCGGCGCTGAATCACGCCCCGACCCCAGCGATCGCATCACCATGGGCTGCATCGGCATCCGCAACCAGGGCGGCGGCCATCTCAAAGCCCTCTCCGGCAACAAGGCCGTCCAGGTCCTCGCCGTCTGCGATGTCGATGCCAAGGTCCGCGACGCCGGCAAAGCCGTCGTCGAAAAATCCTACGCCAGCCAGATCTCCGCCGGCTCCTACAAGGGATGCGCCGCCTACAACGATTTCCGCGAACTGATCGCCCGCCCCGACATCGATGCCGTCATGATCGCCACCCCCGACCATTGGCATGCCCTTATTGCCCTGGCTGCCCTGCGTGCGGGCAAAGATGTCTATTGCGAAAAGCCTCTGACCCTCACCATCGCCGAAGGCCGCGCCATCAGCAACACCGCTCAACGCTACGGCCGAATCTTCCAAACCGGCAGCCAACAGCGCTCCAGCTACCGCTTCCGCTATGCCTGCGAACTGGTCCGCAACGGCCGCATCGGTCAGCTCAAGACCATCGAGGTTGGCCTGCCTCCCAACAACGCCCAGAACACCGGCATCCATCCCCCCATGCCCGTTCCCCCGGAACTGGACTACAACATGTGGCTCGGCCCCGCTCCCTACGAGCCCTACACCGAGGGCCGCGTCCACTACTACTTCCGCTTCATCCTCGACTACTCCGGCGGCCAGGTCACCAACTTCGGCGCCCACGATTTGGACATCGCCCAATGGGCCCTGGACATGGATCATTCCGGCCCCGTCGAAGTCGATGGCAGCCGAGGCGAATTCCCCACCGAAGGTCTCTACAACGCCGCCACCAAGGTCGATTTCGAGTGCACCTACGCCAGCGGCGTGAAACTGTTCTGCAAGACCAGCACCAGTGGCGTCCGCTTCGAAGGCACCGAAGGCTGGATCTACGTCAACCGCGGCACCCTCCAGGCCAACCCCGCTTCGCTGCTTACCTCCGTCATTGGCCCGAGCGAAATCCATCTGTATAACAGCCGCGATCACTGGGACAACTTCCTCGAATGCGTCCGCACTCGCCAGCAACCCATCTGCACCGCCGAGGTCGGGCATCGGTCGGCCACCGTCTGCCACCTGGGCAACGCCGCCATGCTGCTCAAACGCAAGGTCAAATGGGATCCCGCCAAAGAGCGATTCGTGAATGATCCCGAAGCCGACCGGATGATCGACCGGGCCAAACGCAGCCCCTGGCATCTGTAACAAGAGGAGCAGGTCATGAACCGCCTGACAAAGAATATCGCTGTGCTGGCCCTCGCCTGTGGCAGCATCACCCTCCCGGGGTGTTCAGATAAGGAAGCCACGAACAAGCCCGAATCCACCAAGCCCGTCGCTGTAGCTGCCGCCAAGGAAACGTTGCCGACCACTCCCATCGACGATGCCCTCGCCCAATTGCGCAAATACGAATTTGGCCAAAGCCGCACCTGCCTCACCGCCGTCGGCGATTACGCCGTGGCTGTCGCCCAGGACCCCGCCAAACGCCGCGTGATCGCCCTCAAGCTGGCCGATGCACTGGGCCCCGATACCACCAAGGATTGCAAAACGTTCGTCTGCCGCCAGATGGTTATCGTCGGGACTGCCGAAACCGTTCCCGCATTGGCCAAGCTCCTGCCCGACGACGAACTCTCTGATTTCGCCCGCTATGCCCTGGAGCGGATGGAGTATCCCGCCGCCGGTGCTGCCCTGCGTGAATCCCTCTCCACCCTCAAGGGCAATCCCCTGATCGGCGTCATCAACTCGATCGGCGAGCGCCGCGATACCAAGGCGATCGACGCCCTTGTTCCGATGCTCGCCAATTCCGATCTCGCCATCGCCACCTCATCTGCCACCGCCCTTGCGAAGATCGGCACCCCAAAAGCCGCCAACGCCCTGGCCAAAGCCCGCGCCAATGCCCCAGCCGCCATCAAGCCGGCGCTGACCGATGCCTATCTGCTCTGCGCCGAGCGATTGGCCGCCAATAACCAGGCCAAACAAGCCGCAGAAGTGTATGAGCACCTGAATTCACCGGCCGAAGCGAAACTGACCCGCATCGCCGCCCTACGCGGCCTGGTCGCCGTCCGCGGCATCCAGGCCACCAATGCCGTCATCGATGTCCTCAAGTCCAACGATCCGCAACTGCAGATCGCCGCCGCACAATGCCTCGCGGATATCCCCGGTGACAGTGCTGTGAAGGCCGTCGCCGCCGTTCTTCCCAAGCTATCCCCCGCCGCCCAAGCGGTCGTGATCGAAATGGCAGCCAACAAGGGCGGCACTGCCGCTCAGACAATGGCCATGGATGCCGTCAAGAGCCCCGACCCCGCCGTGCGTCTCGCCGCCATCCGCGCCCTCGGCCGCACCGGCCAGGCCAATACCCTCTCCGTCCTCCTCCCCCTCGCCGCCTCCACCACCGGCGCCGAGCAACAGGCTGCCCGCAACAGCCTCGATCAGCTCAAAGGCGCCGATGTCGATGACGCGATGGTAGGGGCCCTCACGAGTGCCAATGCCAAGGAGCGCGTCGAACTCATCCGCAGCCTCGGTGCTCGCAACGCCACCAAGGCGCTCCCCACTGTCCTCAAATCCGCCGAAGATACGGAAACCTCCGTCCGCGTCGAGTCGTTCAAGTCCCTCAGCATTCTGGCCAGTAATAACGAGATCCCGGCCCTGTTAAACCTGCTGAGTCATGTCAAAACGCCCTCCGAACGCACCGCCGCCGAGGAAACCATCGTCTCCGTCTGCCGAAAGATCGCCGGCGGCACCGACAAAGATGCCTCCGCCGCTCCAGTTCTTTTTCTTTCAGCCACCTCCTCCGACATTCCCGCCAAGTGCTCCTATCTCCGCATCCTCAGTCGCATCGGTGGCCCCAAGGCGATGGCCGCCCTGCGTTCAGCGTTAAAAGACAACAACCCCGATGTGAGCGAAGTCGCCTTGCGAGCTCTCGCCGAAGCCGGCGACATGAGCGCCGCGCCCGATCTACTCGATCTGGCCAAAAACGCCGAAAAGCCCAATCACAAGGTGCTGGCCCTCCGCGGCTACCTGCGTCTGGCCGGGCAAAAGGATCTTAAGTCCTTGAATCGCCTGAACATGTACACGCAGGCCCTGCCCCTCGCGACCCGCGCCGAGGAAAAACGTGCGGTATTGTCCGGCGTCGCTGATCTCCGCACCCTCGCCGCCCTCGATTTCATCCTGCCTTGCCTCGAAAACGAATCGATCCGCGAAGAAGCTGCCCAGGCTGCAGTAGCAATTGCAACGAATATCACCAAGGGTGCGCCATCCGATAAGGTTAAAGCCGCCATGGAGACGGTCCTGAAGTTGTCAAAGGATGCGAAAGTGCGACAGTCGGCTCAAAGTGTTCTTGCCGGCAACGCAGGCAAAAGGTAGTAAGAATGCCCAGAATCGGGCACTCAAGGTATTACGGTTCTTTGGTCGCTTTTACGCACTGTAGACGCTTTTCCTGAAGTGCCAACTCGTTTAAGCTACCGGTGGAAAAGGGGGCTTGAGAAGGGCTTTGGTGTTTTGATGAATGCGCGACTGGCCTCAATAGCCGTTGTAGGCATGTGCCTATGTCTATCCGCATCGGTGTCGGCGGCAGAGAAGAAACGCGCCGCCATCGATAGCCGGATGCCGTTTGTCCACCGTATCCCGTTGCTCAAGGAGGACGGGAGCGCCATCGATCCGCGGAAGGACACGGTTCCCTATTCTCCTGCTGCCACCTGTGGCAAGTGCCACGACTACGCCAGCATCAATCATGGCTGGCACTTCAATGCCAAGCAGGCCAATGTTCTCGCCGGTCGTCCCGGCGAGCCTTGGATGTTCCTGGATCCGACGACACGCACCCAACTCCCCCTCTCCTTCCGCGGCTGGTTAGGCTCCTTTCGCCCCGCCGACGTTGGCATGAACGACTGGCAGTTCGTCAAGACCTTCGCCCGCCACATGCCCGGCGGGGGTGTTGGTGAAAACCCCACTACCCAGCCCGCCGATCCCAAAGCCTACTGGCCTCTGGCTGGCAAGCTCGAAAACGACTGCATGATCTGCCACGACGGCGGCAACAGCTACAGCACTGCCGATCGCGAACTTCAGTTCAAGCAGATGAACTTCAAGCTCATGCCCACTCGTTCGCTGGGTCTGGGCAAGATCAGCGGCTCCGTCGCCACCATCGTCGAAGAAGCCGAAGGCGAAGGCTCTGATCCCCTCAAGTCCAAGGCGACCGCCAAAGTCGCCTACGACATGCGCAATTTCGACCAGGATATGCGAGCGACCTTCAACATCACCCGCAATACCCCCGCCTCCAAGTGCTATTACTGCCACACCACCAATGTGGTGGGGGCTACCCAGCCCCAGCGCTGGCACTCCGATAAGGACGTGCACCTGGCTTCGGGCCTGAGCTGCGCCGATTGCCACCGCCATGGCATGGATCACGACGTCGTCCGTGGCTATGAACGCGAAGGCGAAGAAGCCCACGATCAGAGCATCTCCGCCTATTCCTGCCGCGGCTGCCATATGGGAGTGGAAAACTCTACCGCTGCGACGGTATCGCTCGGCGGAAAGCTCGGCTCCCCCAAGCCCGAGCACAAAGGCCTGCCCCCCATCCACCTCGAAAAACTCTCCTGCACCGCCTGTCACTCCGGCCCGTATCCCGGCGATATGCCCGTCAATGTGCAAACCTCCTTCGCCCACGAGCTGGGCTTGGAATCGTTCAATCGCACGCCCCAGGAGCAGCCCCGCATCCTCGCCCCCGTGTTCCTTCGCGGGCCCGATGGCAAGATCACGCCCAACAAGGTCGTTTGGCCCAACTACTGGGGACGCCTCCACGGTGACACGGTCACCCCGATTCCCCCAGCCAATGTGAAGAAGCTTGCCAAGAAAGAACTGCCCGCCGCCAAGGAAAACGATGAAAGTGCCTGGTCGGCGCTGAGCAATGAACAGATCGGCGCTGTCCTGGTTGCCTTGGCTGCTGCCAAGGACGAAGGGGAGCCGGTCTACATCAGCGGCGGCCTGCTCTTCCGCCGCTCCGCCGATGGCAAGGTGACCAGTTCCGAACACGCCGCCGCCAAGCCCTACGCCTGGGCGATGGCGCACGATGTCCGCCCGGCCTCGCAGGCCCTCGGCGCCCGCGGCTGTGCCGATTGCCACTCCACCGATTCCCCCATCTTCTTCGGCCAGGTCACTGCCCAAGGACCCATCAGCCAGCAAGTTTCGTTGACCAAAACCATGTTCGAGCTGCGCAACGACAACGGCCTGCTCGCCAAGCTCTTCGCCCTCTCCTTCTACTTCCGCACGATGCTCAAGGTGATCTCCTTCAGCTCGGCGACGATCCTTGCGGGCTTGCTCGGGTTCTATGGCCTTCGCGGCCTGAGCTGGGTGTCCAGTCGCTTGCGGTAATTGCTCGGAGCTTTGTCCCAGCCCGCGTTTCCACGCGGGCTGAATCACGAAGGTGAATCACATGCTTCACGCTCTCTCGATAGTCGGTCTGGTGGCAGTCGCCCTGGTAGGGGGGATGTTTATGTCGTCGATCAGCGCCCCCATGGAGCCGGTCCTCTCCAGCAAGCCTGCCGTCGGCCGTGTCACCTGGTGGGATCGCATCATCTATGCCTTCACCCTCCTCAGCATCCTCGGCTTGGCGCTCACCGGCCTCGGCACCTTCGCCGTCTCCTCCAAGCCCATGACCGGCTGGGTCCTCATGGCCCACGCCACGTTCGGCCCGCCCTTCGCCATCTGCATCGCCGTCCTGGCCATCTCCTGGGTGGATCGCTGCCGCTTCGGCCAGAATGTCCCCGGCCCCTTCGGCGCCGGCCAGAAGTTCTTCTTCTGGCTCATCCTCCTGGCCTCCCTCATCGTCATCCTCTCCGCCGTCATCCCCATGCTGCCCCTCTGCGGCACTCATGGCCAGGAACTGCTCTACAAGACCCACCAGTACTCCTCGCTGCTCCTGGCCGTCTTTGTTGTGGCTCACGTGGCGTGTTCCGTCGTGCGGAAGTAACTTGGCGATGTAATGGATCTCTCCATCGTAATACCGGCCTATAAGGAAGCTCACAAAATCGCGCGCGACGTCCAGGTCGCTGCTGCTTTCCTGGGTCGCAATAATCTCCGCGGCGAGGTCATCGTTGCCGACGATGGCAGCCCCGATGACACCGCCCAAGTTGCCCGACAAGCCCCCGTGTCCCTCGACGGCGTCGAACGCCGCGTCCTCGCTCTCGACCACCACGGCAAAGGCCACGCCGTCCGCCAAGGCATGATCGCCACCCGTGGCGACTACGTCATGTTCGCCGACAGCGGCCTGTGCGTCCCCTTCGAGGATGCCCTTGCCGCTTTGGACCTGCTCCACGATGGACGCTACGACATCGCCAATGGCTCGCGCAAGATGCGAACCAGTGTGATCAACCGCAGCCAGACCCTCTACCGCCGCCTCCTCTCTCGCCTCTTCCGATGTGCTGTAATCCACGCCCTCGACCTCCCCCGCGACCTCACCGACACCCAATGTGGCTTCAAGGTCTACCGCGGCGATATCGCCCGTGAACTCTATGCCGAGTGCGAGCTCGATGGCTTCATGTTCGACCTCGAAGTCCTCATCCGCGCCCGCCAACGTGGCTACCGCGTCGTCGAGTTTCCCGTCCATTGGACCTGTGACCCCGATTCCCGCCTCCGCCCCTCCCGCATCCTCGGCCCCAGCCTCGGCGAACTCCTCTCCCTCCGCCGAATCCTCGCCCAGGAAAAGAGCCGGTCTGATAACCTAAGCCAACCCACCCCTCACTGAATAAACCCTCCCAATCCCGAAAGTGCTCGACCGCATCCAAGCCCAACGATTCATCCCTGGGTCCCCCTTCAATTGCCAATTGAGAATTGTCAATTGTCAATCCAGCGCCGTAACCCCTCCTTCGCCGCATCGCCTCCCAATACGCTTGCGGTTTCGCGGACCCAGCAGCGCCGATTCGCCGATCCTCCATCTGTGTCCTCTGTGTCCCGATCCCTTCGTTTCTTCTCCTTCCCCCTCGCCCGGTACCTCGGGGGGTGAGGGTTCACAGCCCACTGCACACCCAAACGGGAACTGCTCCAACTCCATCAACTGACCCTGCCTCCTCTCCCACCCCATGTCTCCGTCATCCTTCCCTTTCGGCGTTCTTTATTCGGACTTCGCCCTTCCTCACCCCTACTCCCGTAATCCCTCTCACCACCCATCTGTCATGCCGTGCAACTTTGCGCAGTTTGCCACAACCCCAACCATTACCGGCATCTGCATTCCCGAAAGAATCACTAGCTTTCCCGGCCAACATGGCGCAAAATTACCCCGGGCCGTCTGGGCTGCCGCTGTAATGGGACAAGGCACGGTGGCGTCTTTAGCTTGGTGTGGCGTCTCGACAGACGCGTGTGGCTTCTGATTAATCCGGGGTACTGCATAGTCTCGATCCCCCCTGATCGGCCACGGGTGGTTCACTCGACTCTCTGTCCACGCAGGAGGTTCGGCGCATGTTGCATTTTGGCAAATTCGGTTTCACGCGGAAGCAGATGGTTCGCAATGCGGCTCTTCGCCATGCCGTCAGAACTTCCCCCTGCTTCGAAACCCTCGAAGCACGGCAGCTCCTCGATGGCGCCGCCAACGTCGCCCCCGAGCTTGATCGCAATGCCATCGCCAAGGGCGCGGCCAACGACATCATTTACGTCCCCGCCGGCAAATCCATCATCGTCCCCTTCAGTGCCACCGACGCAGACGGCGATGCCCTCAGCTACACCTTCTCCAGCTCCAATAGCAACATCAAGGTCATCCAACACACCGGTAACCCCTACCTCAAGCTCACCCTTACCAATGGCAGTACCTACCAGTCCATCGGCACGCTGGTCTTCCAGCTCTTCAAGGACACCGCCCCCATCACCACCAACTACATCAGCTCCCTGGTTCAAGCAGAGTATTACGACGGCCTGACTTTCCATCGCCTGGCCGATCTGAGCGGGGGCAGTGGTTCCACGGCCTATATCCTGCAAGGCGGTGACAAGGCGGGTACCGGCAGCGGCACCGCCCCCTTTACCTTCAACGACGAGTTCAACCTCAACTCCATCTTCTCCGGCGCCGGCCAGCTCGCCATGGCCAAGAGCAGCGACGATACCAACGGCACCCAGTTCTTCATCACCGCCGCACCCGTTCGCCACCTCGACTTCAATCACACCATCTTCGGCCAGATGGTCACCGGCTTCCGTACCCTCAATAACATCATCAACACCTACGCCAATCCCTACAGCTCTAGTGCTGCCCCTACTCAAACCATCCGCATCACCAAGGCCGAAATAGTTCAGGATACCACCGATTCGGTCATCACCCTCACCGCCCCCACTGGCGCCTCCGGCACCCTCACCGTCAATGTTGACGACGGTCACGGCCATAAGGTCACGAAAACCTTCACCGTCAAAGCCGACGAGGACGACACCGATGAAACCCCCTTCCTCGGCCCTCTGCCCGACATGTTCGTCCCCAAGGACACCGCCGTCACCATTCCCAAGAAAACCTTCGATCTCGACGGCTCCGCCCAGGTTGTCGTCACTCCTTATGACAGCACCAACGCGGCCTACATCGATTCGACTCGCGTGTACCAGGATAGCAACCGGTACATGTTCAAGCCCATCGCCGGCTACACCGGCCCCATTAAGTTCAAGGTCCGCTCCTACCGCAAAACCGACTACCAGAACGCACCGTCGTACTATGGCAGCGTCGATACCAGCGGCATCACCAACTACGATGAGCAGATCATCACCATCGCTATCGGTGACAAGGCCGTCGTCCCCTCGAAAGGCAAGAGGCTAGCGGCCGTCACCGCTGCCGCCTCCACCATAAAGGTCGCCTCCTTCAAAGATCCCGATCCCACTGGCAAAGCCTCCGATTACACCGCCGTCATCAACTGGGGCGACGGCAATGTCACCTCCGACACCAGCCCCGCCAAAATCACCAAAGGCAAAGACGGCCTCTTCTGGGTCAGCGGTACCAATACCTACAAAACCGAGGGCTCTTTCCCCGTCACGGTTACCCTCGTCCACAAGGCCAGCGGCGCCAAGGAGTATATCACCGGCACGTTGGTCTCCGTCGGCGATGCGCCCCTCAAAGAAGTCATCCCCGTCCCCAAGATCTACGCCTATCCCGGCGATAGCACCAGCATCAAGGACGAAAAAATCCTGACCTTCAAGGACACCGATTCCACCGGCACGGCCGCTGAATACACCGCCACCGTTGATTGGGGCGATGGCACCATCGACCACAACGCGACCATCACCAAGGGGAGCGACGGCGTCTTCACCGTCAAAGGTACACACACCTATACCCAGCCGGAGGGTGGGCCCTCCATCGTCGGCTCCCACACCGTTACGGTCACCATCACCGGAGAACACGGCGCCACCGCCACCACCACGCTGACCGCGGTTGTGGCTCGCCCAACGCTTGAGGTAAAGGCCGGCGCAGATGTCACCGACACCAGCGTCACCGAGAACACGACCGAGTGGACACGCACCGTTGATTTCATCGAGCACGACACCGCTGCCCACACCTACACCATCAATGTTGACTACGGTGATGGCACCCCCGTCCAGGAAGTCACCGCCGACGGCACCCACTTCCAGATCAGCCATAAATGGGCCAACAGCGGCACCTATATCGTCTTGGTCACCATGACGGATGGCGACTCCAACGTTGGCTATGACAAGGTCAAGGTCGTCGTCACCAACACCGCCCCCTCTGCCGACATCACCGGTAACTTCCAGAACGTTCCCGGCCAACCCGTTGCTCTCACCATCCAAGGAACGGATGTTAGTCAGGCTGACCTCAAGGGAATGTACTTCTATGTCAGTTGGGGCGACACCCCTGCCGGCGGACAAGACCAGAAGGATTACTATTACTCCAGTGATGGAACGGCCAAGTTTACGGCGTGGCACACATACGCCTCCGTCCCATCCTCCGGTACGTACAGTATTGTGATTACCGTCACGGATAAGGACGGCGCCTCCACCAACATCACCAAGACCATGAATATGGTCGCTACCGCCAGTGTTCAGACTGACCCCGTCGATTCCACTAAAAAGATGCTGGTGGTCGGTGGCACTAACGGTAGTGACATCATTCGCCTCGTGCCCAAGCCCAATAACCAGGTCGAGGTGCTTATCGGTAGCGACGCCCCTGGCGAAGACCCCACCCCCCAGTCCAAAGGTACTTTCGACTGTGACGGCCGCATTCAGGTTTGGGGCGGCACCGGTGACGACGACATCTCGGTCGATCCCAGCTTCCAAGGCGTCGTCGAGTTCTTCGGCGGTGGCGGAACCGATACCCTCACCGGTGGTGATGGCAACGACATCCTCGTCGGCGATGGCGTACTCGGCTCTCCCACCACCGGCGCAAAGGACGTGCTCGACGGCGGCAAGGGCAACGACCTGCTCATCGGCGGCGCTGGCGACGATACCCTCACTGGCGGCGAAGGCGATGATCTCCTCATCGCCGGCTATACGTCTCCTGGCACGACCTACCCCTCATACTTCTCTACGAAGCCCCTAAGCTACGACTGCGATCCCGCCGCCCTACGCCTGCTGCTGGCGGAATGGGCACGCACCGGCACCGGCGTCACCTACCAAACCAAGCTCACGAACCTCAACAGCCCAAAGGCCGCCGGGGGCCTCAATACCAAGACCTACAAGCTCAACAGCCACACCGCCTTCGCCGACACGCACACCACGAACAAGAAGAGCAAGGATTTCCTGTACGGCGGCGCTGGCAGAGACCTGTTCTTCGCCGACACCGCTTCCGCCAGCCGCGATGTCCTGAAGGACAAAGCCGCCAACGAAACCGTGTTCGACATCTAACCCCACCCTCCCTTCCCCAAAAACACCAACGCACCGCCGCGTTTCCCGCGGCGGTGCGTTCTTGTTCATTCGCACCATTCCCCGTTTCGCTGCAGTGTTCCCTCCAACCCGCCTCGCCCCCGCGGCCCGTGCGATTCCCTATTCACATTCATCCGCGGCAGCAACGCCCTTCACCCCAGGCTCTCCAATATCCTCCCATAGCTCTCCTCCCGCCATTCCGGCGCCGTCCCCGCCTCCACATCCGGGAAAAAGCTCAACAGGTTCTCCTGCGTCACCCCCCACAGCCCAAACAGCTTCACCCCCGGCGTGTCGATCACGTACGTTCCCTCCTTCAATCGATACCGCCGTGACGACGTCGTCGTATGCCGCCCCTTCCCCGTATACCCGCTGATCGCCCCGATCCGCAGATCCAGCCCCGGCTGAATCGCATTGATCAAACTGCTCTTCCCCACCCCGCTATGCCCCGCCAATACCGTCGTCTGCCCCCTCAGCACTTCCCCCAGCTCATCCAGCCCCCGCTGCTGTGGCACACTCGTTTCAAAGCTCCGAATCCCCAACTCCCGGTAATGCCCCAGGATCTCCCTCGCGTGCGCCAGATCCCGCCCCGACCGATCACGCTCGCTCGCCAGATCCACCTTGTTCACACACACGACCGGCCTCAAACCTCCGCTCTGCGCCGCCACGATCATCCGATCCACCAGCCCCCACTTCACCTCCGGCTCGTGCAACGCCACCACCACCAGCATCTGATCCGCATTCGCCACGATTGGCTGCTGCTCGATCGCTTTAAAGCTGTCCGCCCGCGTCAGCACCGTCCGCCGCGGCAGAATCTGCTCCACCACCGCCTCTGGCCGCCCCTGCTCGTCCACCGCCCCAATCTCCCGAAACCGCACCCAATCTCCCACCACCAACGCCGTCTCTGATAGCTTCGAAAGCGTCTTGCGAACCACGCACAACCGAATCACCCCGTCCAATTCCACATCGCAGTACAGCGAATAGACCTGCAGAACCCGCCCGATCGGCAGCCCCTCGATCTCCCCACTCTCCGCCTCTTCCGCCGCCCGCAACAACGCCGTCCGCTCGATCTTCCGCTGCTGCGCATTGGCCGATCGCCGCGAAAACCGCTCCTGCGTTTCCAGCGGATCCTGTTCCATCCGCCCCGTCAAATAACGGCTCGTCAGGTCCTTGGCATCCTCACTCTTACGACGCTTACCGCCCATAGGCCTCCAGCATAGACCATCTTCCCCCAATCCGAAAGCCACCCTCCCTCACACCCCAAAAACCATTCTTCCTCTCCCCTTCAATTGATAATTGACAATTGTCAATTATCAATTGTCAATTAAGCGTGAAATGCCCCCTTTTCCTTCCCGTCCCCCTACACGCTTGCGATTTCGTGAATCCAGATCCGTCCCTTCCCCGCTCGATCTCTCCTCCCCTCAACCCCCTATCCACTATCCACTACTCCCTATCCACAATCCTTTTCCCCGTTCCCCCCACCCCAACAATCACTATAATCCAGCTATTGCGTGAATGGAGAGTTTGCAATGAAGAAAGCCTGGGACAAAAAGCGCATCATCGACACGCTTCGCAATCTCCACAAGGCCGGCAAAGATCTCTCCTACAACGCTTTGGCGAAAAAAACGCAGCCCCTCGTCTCGGCCGCCGCCTACCACTTCGGCTCCTACCGCCGCGCCATCGAAAAAGCCGGCATCGACTATGCCGAAGTCCTCCGCCGCCCCCGCTGGAACAAGCAGCTCATCATCCAACTTATCAAGAAAGCCAAACGCTCCGGCGAAGACCTCCACTGGTCCGCCGTCACTCGTCGCCGCGATGAACTCGGCAAGGCCGCCTTCGCCTCCCTCCAGCCCCGTCTCTTCGGCAGTTGGGATCGCGCCCTCCACGCCGCCGGCCTCGATGCCGCGGAAGTCAGCCGCTATCGCCGCTGGGACCGCGCTTCCATCGCCGCCGAACTCAAGCAACGCTTCCGCGATGGCGATTCCCTCAATAGCGGCGCCCTGCAACGCGAAGACCCCGGCATTCACGCCGCTGCCGTCCGACACTTCGGCAGCTACGACAACGCCCTCAAATCCGCCGGCCTCGACCCCTCCCAATTGCGCCAACGCCGCCGCTGGACCAAACCCGACGTCATCAAGGAACTCAAGGCCTTCAAACGCCACTTCGGCGACCTCGGCGACGGCTCCCTCCGCCAACACGCCCCCGCCCTCTACGGCGCCGCCCTCCGTTTCTTCAACACCCTCGCCGCCGCCCGCAAAGCCACCACCAAACCCGCTCGCGCCTCCTGACCTTCTCTCTCCCCTCAATTGACAATTAAAAATTGACAATTGTCAATTGTCAATTGTCAATTAAGCGCTGCCAACCTCCTCCGCCCTCCAACCCCGATCATCGCTTGCGGTTTCGCGCCCCCAACCCCTCCAAAAACAACGTGGCATGGGTGGCCCGCCCATGCAGCTCCATGAGTGCTCCCCCTTTGGCTACCCCTTCTTCATGGCGCAAAGCGGCGTGGCCACCTCCGGTGACCACGATTCTCTGTCACCTACGAAATCCCCTTGCCTCATCGGTGTCCCTCTATGCCCTATCCGTAGCCCAACCAAAGCGTACCCTGAGCATTCTGCCCGTCCGCATTCCATCTGCGTTCATCTGCGTTATCCGCGGCTCATAAACGAAACACAATCACTGCAATCGCCCACCCCACTGCCACCACCCCCACCCCAACCCCCACGATGCTCGCCACATTCCTCCGCCCTCTCCCGCCGATCCCCGCCAATCCCAACAGAACCGCCACAATCCCCACCCCCAGCCCCACCCGGACATGCCCCACCCACGACGCCACCATACTCCCCACCCCCAACAACACCGCCAACACCGCCCCCAAGCTGATCGGGGCCCTCTGCCGAATCGGATATTCCTTAGCCTGGCTCATAAGCCTCCCCGCCCGCACAATCCATGCCACCATCCCCGCCTCTGCCCGCCCAATCCGCTCCCCATATGAGCGAACCCTCTGTTCGCCCTTCCGACCCCCTCCCCTCAACCATCATCCCTGCCCCTGCCTCTCTTCGCCCCGCCCGGCACTCCACACGCCGGCTTCGTCGCGTCGCGACGACCCGGATTCTTTCCCGATTCTAAAACCCTTTCTACAGCGATCCCGACTTCCCCCTTCGTCAAAAGCCCGATCCCTACGGCAGCTTACGCACCGCCGCGATGAACCCCGCGGGATTCACCACCGGCCCGGCATCGGTCTTCGCCGCCGTCTGCACCAGCAGGTCTTTCACCTTCTGTGGCTCCAGATCCGGATGGATCTGGTGTGCCAAGGCCGCCAACCCCGCCAGGTACGGAGCGGCCCAACTCAAACCGCCCTCGCCCCAATAAGTGTAAACGTCCGGCCCCTCATGGCTGGCGACGGTGCGATTGGTTGGCACCAGCAAAACCATACCATAACTGATCCACCGGCCCCGCGTGTAGCTCCGCGGATCCTCAGGGTCCCGGCCCGGCACGCGATTCAGCGAACCATATCGCAGACATGCCGGGTCACAGGTGATGACCAGGACGCCGCTGCGGGTGGCCTTCTCCAGCGTCTGTTTCCACAAATCGTAATTGTCCATCGCTGGAAACATGCCCGTGGAAATGCTGACTACCCGGATGCGCTCGGCCGGCTTGGCACTTTCGTTGAGCTGCAGAATCCGCTCCAGGGCCGTACAATACGGCCGGTTGTCCTTCGACCACATCGGGACACTGAAAAACGCCAGCGTCGCCTCCGGCGCCACCCCGACGCTCTTGCCGACGGCAATGCTCGCAACCGGCGGCGCATGCATCTGCGGCGGCACGTTCCCCGACACTTGGTTCTCATAGACTGCCAAACGATCGGCATATTCCCGGTGGTTTCGCAGCAGCGGCTGGTCAATGATCGCCACGCGGACGCCCCGCCCATCGATCCCCTGCGCATGCAACGCCCGGATTCCCAGCCCGGGGTGCTTGCCTTCTTCCAGAATACGCTGCGGATCAAACCCTTCGGGCAGCCGATTGGCAGGCGGCCAGAGGGTGCGCGTATCAAACGTCATCGATCGCAGTACCTTCTCCTGACCGCTCAGATCGAGCTTCTCCAAAGAGACGTTGGCAAGTCCCCAGAACCGATCCAACAACCGCAGGTCATCAACCGTACGCAGTACCACCGGCCGATCAGCGCCGATATCGATGGGGCTGCCGTCGGCTTTCAGCGACTGCAGGACAAAGGGACCGCCGGAAAAGCCGCTCATGCGGACGAACTGGGCGCGGACGGAGGGATAAACCAGCGTCAGCGATTGCCGTTCACCGTCCTGTTGC
>JBLNDH010000583.1:0-5128 GCA_050261455.1 Bacillota bacterium | reverse complement strand
GGCTCCCTCTCCCATACTCAAGCTCATCCCCATCTTCCCTCTCCCCGGCGGGGCAGACATTCCTGTCTGTCACCGCCGGCGGAGGGGTGAGCGTACTCACCCGCCCGGCACCAGCCGATCTCCTTGTCCCTTGAAAGAATGACCGCACGCACCACCACGCGACTACCCAGTAGGCGCAGCCCAGCCCCACCATCGCCAGGAGAATTCCCCGGACCATGTTTCATCCTCACTGCTCGTTCAGGTCCAGATACGTGCTCAACCGCAACCCCCGCTCTGCAATGACTCGCTTTACTGCCGGGCTCAGCAGCGTCTGCAGATCACCCGGATTGGCACCGAGCTTCTCCAGCCGCTCACCCACGGTCGGGTGGAAACAGATCTCGGCGGTGGGGGGACGAAGCTGCTGCAACAGCCCGAGCACATACCCCTCCTCCATCGCTCCGCTTTGTGCCACTCCATACGTCCGTGCCGCTGCCGCGAGTTTCGTCCCCTGCATCCGCCACGCACACCACTCCGCCAGCAGCCTCAGAACCCCCACCCGTACGACTTTGCTCATCAGCCCTACGTCGGGTTCGGAACAACGCGACGACCCGGATCTCTTCTCGGTGCCGCATCCGCCTCTCCACGCTTCCCGCATCTCGTCTCGTGGCAGCCGGATTCCCTTTGCACCATACCGCTCAGCCAGTTCCAGCACCATGCCAAATATCGTCGGATGTACATGCATGTGCTGATGTCCATCCACATGGGCCATCGGCAACCCCGTTGCCGCGAACCGCTCGAACTGAGCCTGCAGTTCCTCCCAAAGCTCTTTCTTGGCCCTCGTACTGATCGAATACCGCAGTCCCGATCGCACCGGCGTATTCGGAAACCACCCCGCCTCATTCACCAAATGCCCAATTTGCTTTGCCGGCAGCACCGCTCGCCCATCCACCACCACCACATGGAGCCCCACCGCCAGCCCCGGCATCTCCCTTGCCATCCTCACCGCCTCTTCCGCCGCTACTCCCGCCACCATCAGGCTAGCGCTGGTCAAAACCCCGTCGTGATACCCCCTCGCCACCGCCCGGTTGATCTCCTTCGACCGCCCAAAATCATCGGCATTGATAATGACCCGCACCATGCGTTCCCTCCCACGCGGCTCCCTGCTGCACTCCTGTTCTCGGGCGGGCGAGATTCCAGAAAGGGCAAGGCTCCTGCCGAGCCGAATCCCCTGGTTGTCTACGGCTCGCCAGCAAGCCCGCCCTTTCACACGCGGCTCGCGTCTTCACCCGAACACGTATGATTATAGCGCAGCAAAGCCGAGCCCGATCGGTAGGGGGGGCGTGCCCAGTTGGTGCACGCGACCCAACGCATGATTTACGCCCAAAAAGCCTCTAAATAGATCCTCCCAATCCCGACAGTGCTCGACTGCATCCAAGCCCAGGGATTCATCCCTGGGACCCCTCCGTATTACCGCTTTCGCTTTGGGTTGGACTCATTTGGACAGACTCTGCCTATTCCCGGTGCGGGACGAAGCTCTGCACCATCTGCTTGACCGCTTGCCTGACGATTCCGCCCTCCTCGGTGTCTCCCTTCCACAACGTATTGGCAAAGTTCTTCGCCTGCTCAAGCGTGATGTGCGGCGGGAGCGTTGGCACGTCGGGATCGGTGATCGCCTCCAGCACCACCGGGCGGTCCGAGGCCAATGCCTGGTCCCAGGCATCGCCGATCTGGTCGGGCTCGTCCACTCGGATGCCCCGCAGGCCCAGCGCTTCGGCGAACTGGGCATACGGAAAATCCGGCAGGTCCTGGCTGGCGTTGAACTTGATGTCGCCGGTCATGATCCGCTGTTCCCACGTCACCTGGTTAAGGTCCCGGTTGTTCAAAACCAGGGTGATCCAGCGCGGATCCTGCCACTCCTGCCAGTACTTGGCTACCGTGATGCAGGCATTCAACCCGTTCATCTGCATCGCGCCGTCCCCGGTGAGCGCGATGGCAACGCGATCGGGAAACGCGAACTTGGCCGCCACGGCATAGGGCACTGCCGGGCCCATGGTGGCCAGATTGCCGCTCCCGCTGGCCAGCATGCCGCGGCGGATCTTCAGGTCACGCCCGTACCAGTTGGCGGCGGTGCCCGAATCGGCTGAAAGAATGCAGTTGTCCGGCAGTCGCGGCGAAAGCTCCCAGAACACAAGCTCGGGATTGATGGGATTGGCGCTCTGCATGGCGCGGGCTTCCACCACTTGCCACCACTCGCGCACTTCCCGGATCAGCCTGTTCTGCCAGGATCGATCACGCTTGCGGTCCAGCAGCGGCATCAGCGTCTGGAGCGTTTCCTTGGCATCGCCCTTGAGATTCACCTCCATCGGGTACCGCAGGCCCAGCATCCGCCCGTCCATATCGATCTGCACCCCGCGGGCCTGACCTTCCTTGGGATAGAACTCGGCATACGGAAAACTGCTGCCTACCACCAGGAGCGTATCACACCCCTCCATCATGTCATAGCTGGGCTTGGTACCCAGCAGCCCAATGCACCCGACGCAATAGGGTACATCATCGGGAATGACCGCCTTGCCCAGCCAAGCCTTGGCGATGCCCGCGCCCAGTAGTTCAGCAACCTGCAGGACCTCATCGGTGGCTCGCATGGCTCCTTGTCCGACCAGGATGGCAACCCGCGTCCCCTCGTTGAGCACGCGTGCCGCCGCCTCCAGGTCCTGCCGCTTGGGGATGATATGCGGCACGCTGTAGCCGATCCCGGAATGCACCGAATCATGCACCTGGGGCGGTATGCGAACGGCGTCCTCTTCCTGCACGTCCTTCGGAATAATCACGCACGTAACCGTCCGCTGGTCCATGGCAATGCGGATCGCACGGTCGATGATGTGTCGTGCGGCCTTGGGGCTGCAGAGGGTCTGCACGTACTCCTTGGCCACATCCTTGAATAGGTTGGGCAGATCGACCTCCTGCTGGAAGTCGCCGCCCAGCACGCTGGTGGCGGACTGCCCCACGATGGCGACGACCGGCTGGTGGTCCATCTTGGCATCGTACAGGCCATTCAGCAGATGAATGGCCCCGGGACCACTGGTGGCCATGCACACGCCCACCTCGCCGGTGAACTTCGCATGAGCACACGCCATGAACGCCGCCAGTTCCTCGTGCCGGGCCTGGATGAAACGCGGCATATCCCCAGCCTGACGCAACGCCGCCATCAGCCCGTTGATGCCGTCGCCGGGATATCCATAGATCCGGTAAATCCCCCACTCTCGAAGTCGTTCGACGATGAAGTCACTGACTGTATCTGCCATAATTACACCTGCCTGCCGTTAATTCCTCGGCTTCATTCTTTACAAGCGGCGTTCTCTGTCCGCGTGCGTGGGCCAGCGATTCTGTGGATACGCCTGAAGTGCATGGGATGCCTGCCTCACTGGCCATGGTTCGGCCTCAGTGCCGCATACGCGGCCGCGCCGATTCCTACTCCCGCCAACGCCGCCAGCAGGTCCCGTCGATACTTGCTGAGCCATAGCTCAGGACTGTGACTGTACGATTCGGCATCGAATGGACCGTGTGCCCCGTGATCGCCGGGCACGGGTTCCCAGAAGTTGTTCGGCCGATCCGGCTCATCGGGTTCGGGAAGAAAGGCGCCCTCCCACGCGGCATGTGCCAGATAACGATCAAGCAGCCCCGATGCCACTTTATCCCCAATCACTGCCTCCGCCGTCGGGTAACCCACCCAAATGTCCTTGCGGCTGTGCTCGGAAGCAAACACCACCGCATCCGCCGCCACTTCCGGTTGGAAAATGGCCCCGGTTGGCCTCGGCTTGTTGGGCATCTTGTTCAAGGTCCAGGTAAACTGCGTCGTATTGACGCCTGGCAGCGACACCAAAGTCAGGCGGACGTTGCTTCCATCATGAAATAGTTCGCACCGCAACGCCTCCGTGAATCCGTCAATCGCGTGTTTCGCGCCGCAATAGCCTGATTGCAGCGGAATCGAGCGGTGCGCCAGGGCTGAGCTGACTTGCACCACCACCCCGTGGTCACGCGGTAGCATGCGATCCAGGGCCACGCGCGTGCCATAGACATATCCCAGGTACGTCACTTCGGTGATGTGCCGAAACTCATCCATGGTCATCTTCATGAATGGCGAGTACATCGACACCATCGCATTATTCACCCACACGGTGATCGGGCCGAAGGACTTCTCCACTGCCTCCGCCGCGGCTTCGATCTGTTCATAGTGCGCGACATCGGTCACGCAAACCCTCGCCTGCCCGCCCAGTTCCTCCACCTCTCGCCTGGCTCCCTCCAAACCATCAGGGCTGCGAGCCAGCAGGCCGATGCGTAGACTGCTCCCGTATCGCTTGGCAAAGGCCCGCACCACGGCTCGGCCCACCCCTGCGGAGGCTCCGGTCACGACTACGACCCTGGGTTCGCCTGATCTGCGTCCATTCGTGCCATTCATGATCGCTCCGTCTTGATTCGTGATGCACCCTTGGCAGAGGTCTTTCACTCCGCGGCAGAAGGTTGCTCACACGACGCCCCGCGAAGTGCATGCCCCGAAGGCATCCCTTTGGCAGATTGATCTCCGTATCTCGGCGGTCAATGTGTCAGCAAGGGAGCGTAAGCCATGCCTCGTGGATCCAGCCCCAAACGGGAACGCGAATGCGACGAACGCTTGGGCAAGTTCCGCAAGTCCGGCCGCTACAAGGGCCATAGAAAAGAAAAAGAAGTGGCTGCCCGGATCTGCAACAAGCAGCGGGCTCAATACGGCCAAACCAAAGGCGAGCAGCAGAACGATCGCGAAGGCAAATCCCCTGAGTGCAACCTGCCAATCAAGGACTACCAAGAGCTGACGATCGGCCAGATCAAGCAGAAGCTCAGACTGTTCACAACGACAAGTCCAGCAGCTCAAAGGTTACAAACAGCAACACGAGCACCGGAAGACCCTGCTTGAGCCGTTGGACAAGCGGCTCCGCTGACCTCGGCCGCGGGCGTTTGGCGGCGGCCCGCACAGCCCGGGCGCTCGCAAAACCTCCCCGGCAGGGGCACTTCAGTGCCCCTGTTCAGGTCGAGGCTTCTACATTAAGGGCGAGTCCCCAGCCGATCCGCACCCTTCACTTGGCCGGCTGCACGTCCACGATCCCCAAATCAATGT
>JBLNDH010000582.1:0-7362 GCA_050261455.1 Bacillota bacterium | reverse complement strand
GCGAAACCGCAAGCGTGTGGGGGGACGGGACGGCGAGGGAGGATTACAGTGCTTAATTGACAATTGGGAATTGACAATTCTCAATTGTCAGTTGCGGAATGGACCCGGAGATTTATCCCTGGGCTGGTATGAAATTGAGGGGATGCGGGGGCAAGGGAGTTGTAATCTGGGGGGTGGTCGGGGTTATGCGGGAGGTGGGGGAAGAAGGGGGGCACGGGTGGGGAATCGGGTTGTTATCTGGGGATAGAACAAAGGAATAGCCCAAGGCGGGTCTCGAATCGGTCGATAGGTTGAGCAGACGTTTACGCAGGAGGCGAGACTTTGCCAGGACTACCGATTGGGGAATTATTGGTCGAACAGGGTGTGCTGACGGAGAAACAAGTGCGGCACATTCTGGAGGTGCAGAGGGCCTCGCATCGGCCATTTGGCGACCTTGCGGAGCGGCTGTACGGAGTGAGCCCGGAGGCGGTGGAAGATGCCTGGGTGCAACAGTACATTCGCCTGGCGGGGGTGGTGGACCTGTCGGAGCAGGAGGTGGATGTGGCATGTCTGCGGCTGATCAATCGGCGGCAGGCATGGCAGTTCCACATGTTGCCGTTGTGTCAGAGTGATAACAGCCTGAGCATTGCGACCGATGCCGATAACCTGGTTCGGGCGGTGAATTTCGCGACGAGGAAACTGGGGGAGCCGGTGTGTTTTCTGATTGCGGAGCGACAGCAGTTGCGGGAATTCTTGATGCAGCACTATCCGGTGCCGGAGTATATGGCGGAGTTTGCCGAACATATGTAGTGACGAGCTTCTATCGTTTTCCCACCTGACTGCCGGGAGGCCACCCACCCTCCCGGCAGTCTTTGTTGGGGGTAGTGGATAGTGGATAGTGGATAGTGGGGGGCCGCGAAACCGCAAGCGTGTCTCGGGTCGGACGGCGGAGGAAGAGTGTCCGTACTTAATTGATAATTGCGAATTGTCAATTGGCAATTGTCAATTGAAGGGGGAGGCGGGGGAATGGGGATCAGTGGACGACGTAGGGGCGGGGGGCGGGGAGTTTGGGTTTGGCGGGTTGCGTGGCGGGGCGGGTGGTGGCTAAGTGGCGGATCTGGACGGGAGGGGCGTAGTCCATGGGGATGATGCCTTGGTTGGTCAGGAGGAGGGGTTTGCGCGAGAGGGGTTGGGCGGTGGTTTCGAGCAGGTCGTGCCACTTGGGGTAAAGCAAGTCGAGCAGGGACTTGTTGCGGCTTTCGATGAATTCGATCATGTTTTGGGAGGTGAGCAACAGGGCCAGATCATCCTGGCTATGCCAGGTGTCCTGGACTTGGCGGAGGAATTCGGGCAGCAGGACGACGCCGGGATCGACGGTGGGTTTGAGTCGGCCGGCGCTGCCGGCGGGGCCGAAACGGATGGTTTCGAAGAGAGAGCCCTTGAGGTCGGATTGAAGGTTGGCCAGAGCCAGGCGATCCAACTGGTCAACGTCCATCTGCCAGGCTTTGAGAGGCTTGGGGCCGATGGGGATGGGGGTGTTGAGGCCTGGCAGACGGGCTACGGGGATCCAGTAGAGTTCGCCGGCGACGGGGGTCGAATGAACGGGGCCATGCTCGGCCATATTGTGGTTCAGTTCGTCGAGTTCCTGAATGCCGATCGGCCAAGCTCGGATGTTGGGGCGAATCTGATCCACGGGCTGGGCGGAAAGCCATTCCTGGTCGAGCGAAGGCAGGTGCTGAGTCAGGTAATCGCGCAGGATGGAGTCGCTTCGATAGCTCTGGGCCGTCAGGGAACCGACGAGGGGGGAGAGGTCGATGACTTGCCGCAGGTCTTTGTCCTGCAGGATGAGGGCGAAATCGTTGGGGGCGGCGGTTGCATGTCGATTCGGGCGAATCTCTTGGAGAATTGCGATAGCGGTGTCTTTCCAGGTCTGCAGCTGCTGGGCTTGCCTGGCTGCGCCTGTTTGCGAGATGGTTCGGAAGACCTGGGTATTTGAATCGGGCTTGGGCATGTCAGTGCAGCCGCAGGGGGCGCATGTTGCCAAGCCTAAAACAAGCAGTCTCGCGGCGGACGACGTGATCGAACTCGATTTGGACATCGGCGGGAGTATAGGATTATGGCGAGCTGGCGGCAGGGGGGAAAGTGTTGGGTTTGGGGTGTTTGGAGGGAGGGATCGTTTGCACGGGGGTAGCAGGGGATTGGTGGGCGGAGCCCACCCTACGACCTGCATCGGAACAAGCGGTCCGCGAAGCCGCAAGCGTGCTGGGGGGCGGGGCGGCGAACGAATGTAGTCCGATACGGGAAGAGAACCCAGGGAACAAGTTCCCAGGGCGTTATGGGAGTAGGGGGTCCATCGGTTGGGGGGATCGATGGCGCCGAACCCTCACCCCAACCCTCTCCCGGAGTACCGGGCGAGGGGGAAGGGAGGAAGGACGGGGCGCAGCCCCGAGGGGCGAAACGGCGAATGGGCGAGGAGGAAGAGCTGGGTTGGGTGTGTGCTTATCAATGCGTGCGATTGCCGTTACATTATCGTGGGAAGCGAAGGACAATTATGGCGAGTATGACTGATTATCCGGCCGTTGGACGAGTGTTGCGGGCCAGCGATGATGCGGTGGTGTTTCAGCCGCTGGGGACGACGTATGAGTTGCAGTTGGCGACGACGTCGAAGTATGAGGGGCCGATTGGTCAGCGTGTGAGCGGGCTGATCCGGGGGGCGGCGCGCAAGGTGTATACGGTTCCGAGTGGGGGGAATTTCATCGTGCCGATCGCTGGTCCGACGCGGATTGTGCAGGGGCGGATCAAGTACCTCGATGAAACGCAGATGGTAGTGCAGGCGGGGACGCCGATTGCCATCGAGTTGCCAAAGGGAGAGGATGCGTACGATTTGGAGAATGGGGGGCTGGCGGTGGGGGTGATGGTGAATGCGACGGTCTGGCCAGGGGCGAGGTTTGAGGCGGGAGCTGCGGGAAGAGCTGAATGAGGAATTGTATGTGGCCGCGGATGAACGCAGATGAAGAAGAGCATGGGCGGGCCGTCCCATGCCACGTTGACGCGCACGGGCGGGATACCCGTGCTACATTATCGATGGCAGTGTAGTTCTTTTGGCCCGTTAGAGGGGCAGAGGGAGGAACCCGGCCCTGCGGGCCGCCGCTAAACGGGCTATGGGAGTGCGGGGGATTGCTGGTAGGCGGCGGAGACTGGTTGAGTAGTTGGGAATTGCGATGGATGTTTATTGTTGTCAGTTCGATATTGCGTGGGAAGAGAAGGCGGCGAACCACCGGCGCGCGGGGACGTTGCTGGAACAGGCTGGGTTGGCGGCGGGGGGGTTGGTTTTGCTGCCGGAGATGTTTGCGACGGGGTTCAGCATGGATGTGGGGGGGATCAGCGATTCGCCGACAGGGGAGACGCGGCGGTTTCTGTCTTCGGCGGCCAAGCGATAGGGGGTGTATGTGGTGGGCGGGGTGGTAACGACGGCTGCCGATGGGCGGGGGCGGAATGAGGCGGTGGTATTCTCGCCGGAGGGGGAGGAAGTGGCGTGTTATCAGAAGATCCATCCGTTCACGTTCGGGGGAGAGGCGAATCACTATGCGGCGGGGAGCGAGATTGTTACGTTTCGGTGGGGGGCGTTTACTGTGTGCCCATTCGTTTGTTATGACCTGCGGTTTCCGGAGGTATTTCGGCTGGCGGTGCGGCGCGGGGCGGATCTGTTTGCGGTCATTGCGAACTGGCCGGCCTCGCGTGAGCATCACTGGCTGACGCTGTTGCAGGCCAGGGCGATTGAGAATCAGGCGTATGTGGTCGGGGTGAACCGATGCGGGCGGGGCAACGTGCTGGCGTATTCGGGGCGGAGCGTCATCATTGATCCACGCGGGAGGATCGTGGCTGATGCGGGGAATGGGGAGGGGGTTGTTCATGCGGCGGTGGATGCGGAGTCGCTGCGGAATTATCGGGAGGCATTTCCGGCGTTGCGGGATATGCGGCGGGAAGACTTTCCGGAGTGAGGGGAATCGTAGTCGTTTGTCAGGATCGGAGGGCGGAGGGAGGATTATCACGCTTAATTGACAATTGCAAATTGACAATTCTCAATTGCCAATTGAAGGGGACCCAGGGATCAATTCCGGGGCTTGGGGACATGGGGGTGTGGTTGGAGTGGGGGCGACACGCAATCGCGTGCTCTGTGGGGGCTGATAATGTCTGCGGGGGATGAGGGGAATCCTGGTAGATAGTTATCGGATTGCTCTTTCGTGTGAGGCGGCGGGGTTTCGATTTGACCCGCGGGGCTGCGTATTGGAAGTCAATGCAGACGCCTAACATGAAGGAGAACGTCCTATGCTGACGACGACGTCAGTGGGAGAAAAAACGACCTCGGATGACATTGGTTTTTCGGTTTTCGCCAACGTCGATGGCAACACGTATGAGACGTTGAATCGCTGTGCCGACCAGGAGGTACTGCCGCGATCGTGGCTGATCAGCCGGATTCTGCAGGACTGGGCTGAACAGTACAACCACAGCCGATCGGATACGGTGGACGTGGAGGAAGGTCAGAAGATGACTGTGGTCCCGGATGCGGTGGAGCAGATCATCGCAGGCGGGACGGGTATGCGGAATTCGGCAGAGCGAACTGAAGTTACCCACAATTCCTGAAGCCGCGAGTAGTACATAGCGGCCCATGCCGTTCTCACAGCCGCGGGCACCTACCCGCGGCCTTTTTGTTGCGCGGGGGCAGGGGCAGAGGGGGAGTAACGGAGTGACGGGGTGAGGGGGTGGGTCCGCGAAACCACAAGCGTGTAGGAGGGCGAAGCAGCGAGGGGAAGTGGGGTGATGGGGGGCGGGTGAGCGAAATGTGGGGACGAGGGGTGGCGAAGTCTCCAACGCAGGGCGGGGTCGGGAAGTATCTTGAGGGAGAAAGGAACTCCATGAAGGCATTTGGGCGATGGCTGGTGGCGGGGATGATGGTGGTGTGGGGTGTGGGCGTGATGTGTTTGGGGGCAGAAACGACGCCGGCTACGTCGCGCGATGCTGGGGGCTTGCAAGCGAGGGTGCAGGTTCGGGTCAGTGAACGCTTGCCGCAGGCGGTTCCTGTTTACATTACGGGCAAGTTTGCCGAGCACCTGGGGTCGAATATCTACAATGGGATGTGTGCCGAGATTCTGCGGAATCCGACGTTTGCCGAGTACCCGTTTTGGACGGGGGGCATGACGCCGGATGGGCGGACGATGTTTCATAGTGAGGAGGGGAAGATTACGGCGGAGATCCGGGGATTGGCGGGGCGGTTGCGGTGGCCGGAGGGGGATGTGCAGAATCTGATCGA
Source organism: Bacillota bacterium (assembly GCA_050261455.1). Classification (GTDB taxonomy): domain Bacteria; phylum Planctomycetota; class Phycisphaerae; order Tepidisphaerales; family Tepidisphaeraceae; genus JAPLNB01. The sequence continues at coordinate 2,072 of JBLNDH010000582.1, read as the reverse complement.
CTCGCGGGCGGATGGGATGGCGTTCTGGTGGATGCGGGTTGGCTCGCGGCAGGCGGTGGGGGTGAGTCCGGATACGGGGCCCTATGGCGGGAGAGCGCAGCGGGTGGAGGTACAGGCGACTGGCGGGGGGATTGCTCAGTGGGTTTACCTGCCGCTGCATCGGGTTCGGAAGTACGACTATGAGATTGTGGTGCGGGCGCCCCGGCTATCGACGTTGTCGATCTCACTGAAGGCGCAAGGTTCGGCGGAGAATGGCGCGGAAGCGGTCGTTGAGGGGATTACGAATAAGTGGCAGAAGCTTCGGGGGAGTCTGGAGATTGGGGCGGGGACGCCGGCGGAGGCGTTGTATCGGCTGGCGCTGACGGCACCGGGGGCGGGAGAGTTTGTGGTGGCGCGGTTGTTTTTGTGGCCGGCGGATCATGTGCAGGGGGCGGACCCGGACGTGGTGCGATTGCTGAAGGAATCGAAGCTGCCGATTCTGCGCTGGCCGGGCGGAAATTTCGTGAGCGCGTATCACTGGGAGGATGGAGTTGGGCCGATGGAGCAGCGTCCGACGCGGCCGAACTGGGCGTGGGGCGGGGTGGAGCCGAATCTGTTTGGCACGGATGAGTTCATTGCGTTCTGCCGGGCGGTGGGGTGCGAGCCGATGATTTGCGTGAATGGAGGGGATGGCACGCCGGAGGAAGCGGCGCGGTGGATTGAGTACTGCAACGGGCCGGTGACGTCGCCGATGGGGGCGAAGCGTGCGGCCAATGGACATCCGGAGCCTTACAACGTGCGGCATTGGGAGGTGGGCAATGAGCTGTGGGGGCGATGGCAGAATGGATGGACGACGCCGAAGGGGAATGCGGATCGATATCGGCAATTTACGCCGGTGATGCTGGCGGCGGATAAGAGTATCAAGCTGTATGCCTGCGGTGCGCCGGTGCTGTGGGGGCGAGATTGGAACAACGCGCTGATCAAGGAATTGGGGCCGATGCTTCGCTCGGCGACGGATCATCCGCTGGTTGGGGGGAATGTGCCGGTGGCGACGGAGCCGCTGGATGTGTACCGGGATTTCATGGCGGTGCCGGTGATCCTGGAGCGGAAGTGGAGTGAATTACAGGGGGCGATGCGGGAGGGGGGAATTTCGGAGCCGCGGATGGCGGTGACGGAATTGCAGATGTTCGCGCACCTGGGGGAGAGGGGGGATTCGGCTGGTGTTGCGCGGCTTACGGCGGGGAATCTGGTCAATCCGGGTACGCAAGCGGAGGCGTTGTATGACACGCTGATCTATCACACGGCGATTCACCTGGGGTCGTTTGTGGAGATGGTGACGCATTCGGCGACGGTGAACCATGGTGGGGGATTGCGCAAGGAGCGAGAGCGGGTGTATGCGAATCCGTGTTATTACGCGCAGGCGATGTTCGCGGATTTTGCGGGAGCGACGCCGGTGAGGGTTGAAGTGTCGTCGCCGATGGAGAAGGCGTCGTTTGTGTTGCCGGACATCAAGGGGGCGGGGCCGGAGTTGTCGTACGGCAGCATCGCAGCGATGGCGGCGGTGGATGGGAAGGGGGATCTGCTGATTTCGCTGGTGCATCGAGGGACGGCGGGGCCGATGCGGGTGCGGGTGGATCTGGAGGGGTTCAGGGGTGGGTCCGTGGCGGAAGTGCGGACGCTGGGGGCGGAGGTGCCTTGGGCGGCGAATACGATGGCGAAGCCGGAGGCGGTGAAGCCGGCGGATTCGACGGTGGCGGTGGAGGGGGGAGGGGTGGCGATCGAAATGAAGCCGTATAGCCTGATGCGGGTGCGGGTGCCGGCAATGCGATGAAGGGGGCGAGGGTAGAGAGCCCGGCCCTGCGGGCCGCTGCTGAATGGGGGGAATTGGGTTCGTTTACGTCCGGTATTAATTTGAATCCCTTGTTCGAGGGGGATGAGTGGGGGCGTATTGGAGGAATTCCCGATCCGCCGTTACAGGGATTATGCATCGCAAAAGCATCGAATTTCCCAATTGCGGGTTTGACGGCGGGGGGCAAACTGGGGAGCCGCATTATGCGAGGATTCGATGTGGGGCGTCCGATGCGGCGGGAGAA
>JBLNDH010000581.1:0-4024 GCA_050261455.1 Bacillota bacterium | reverse complement strand
CTTCGGCCACACGGCAGGCATCGCCAGTCGGGATGAATTCCTCCAGTAACGTGCCCACCCGGCTGGAAGCGCCCATGCCCCCGGCCACGTAAACAGCAAAACCCTCCACGCCATCGCGGCTCTTGCTGATGAAGCCCAGGTCGTTGATCGTGGCTCCGGCGCAGTCCTGCGAGCACCCGGAGAAGGCGATCTTGTACTTGCGCGGCAGTTGGTACGACAGCGGATCGGGGAGCATGAACTCGGTCAGCCCAATCACGTGGGGCGTGACATCGAACACCTCTTTGGGGCAGACGCCGGCCTGGTAGCAGGCGGCGATGTTACGCACGGTGTTGCCCCCGCCGCCCTTGGTGGAGAGTCCCCCCTCCGCCAACTCGGCCATCGCAGGATAGATATTGTCCAGCGGCACGCGGTGAACCTGGATGTCCTGTCGGCTGGTCAGGTGCAGCGTGCCGTTGCCGTACTTCTTCGCCACCTCGGCCATCGCTCGCATCTGCTGCGGCAAAAACATCCCGGCCGGCAGTCGCACCCGCAGCATATACGTGCCGCTCTCCCGCTGCTCGTAGATGCCCTGCGGTACGCGGAACGCCTGGAAGCGGGCGGCGGGAATGGCTCCCGTTTTGAACTGCTCGATGATCTGCCGGAGCTGCTCCAGATCATCGGACAGGCTCGCTGGCAGTTGGTACAGACTCGTTGCACTACTCATGGGATTACTCCTGAGGCAACCCTTCGTTCTCGCCGAGAATCTGGGTGTAAAAGCTGGCGTACTTGAATCCGCTGTCCGGTGAGATGGCGACAGCCACGCCCTCGGCATCTTCCTTCAACACCTGGGTGGCGGCGTAGACAATGGCTCCTGTGGACGGTCCAACGATCAGGCCCTCCTCGCGGAACAGACGTTTGGTCATGGCATAGGCGGATTCATCATCTACGCGGATCACCTGGTCGATGATGCTGCGATCGAGGATGCCCGGCTCCTTCGATTCCGTCAGGTTCTTCAGACCCGGCAAGTGATGCCCGCGGTTGGGCTCAATGGCGATCACCCGGATGCTCGGATCACGCTCCTTGAGGTACTTGGCGGTCCCGGTCAGGGTGCCGCAGGTGCCGAAGCCGGCAAAGCAATAGCGCACCTGGCCCTCGGTCTGCTTCCAGATCTCCGGGCCCGTCGTCTCGTAGTGAGCCTTGACGTTGTCCGGGTTCTCGTACTGGTTGGGCATGACGAACTTGTCCTTCGTGGCCGGGCTTTCCACGAAGGAGTGGGCCAAGGCGATCGCCCCGTCCTTGGGATGATTGATGGGGCACAGATCATCCGGCGTCGGCCAAACCTCGGCTCCGAGCATGCGCAGGAGGGTCTTGGTCTCCTCGGGAATGCCATCGGGAATCGTGACCGTCAGCTTGATGCCCATGATCGCCGCCAGAGCGGCCAAGGCGATGCCCGTGTTGCCGCTGGTGGGTTCCACCAGTTGCTTGCCTTCCAACTGTCCTCGCTCGGCCAGCCCTTTGAGCAGGTACAACGCCGTGCGATCCTTGATCGAGCCAAAGGGGTTAAACCACTCCAGCTTGAGGTAGACCGGACAACTCGCCTGCCGCGCCACCCGGTTGAGTCGAACCAGGGGAGTCGGGTTATCGATATTCCCGATCAGCTCTCGCACATCGTCATAGCGGCGCAGCCGTGGCTGGGAATTCAGACCCGGCCCGGCAAGGTGTACGGCCATATACAACTCCTACTATATAAGTATATTTTGAATTATACCATAAAAATAGGAATATGGCCAAGGGAAAACGGACTATTTGCTCTTCTTTAAATGTCCCTGAAAATACAGGGTTTACTGCCAATCTATCCATTTCGAACTCGGTGCTCTTTGTTGCCAATCGATAGCATATTGGGGAAATAGGAAATGTGAAAAGTGACTGGGGTGCCCCTCTGACTACGCCGATTGTTTCCGATTCTGGTGTGGCCTCCAGCACTGCCAACCTGCTTCCTGGCACCGTTCAGCAGGTTCGAGGGACTCAACTCGGTTTCTTGCCCAATTGGCGATCGGTTGGTGGACCTGTCGCCCGGCGATATCCTCATCGGCATGCGGTACTTCTTCCAGCCGCGGCTATGCATGCTCCAGTGGCGGCATAGCGGCCTGGTCAATTACGTCAATCGCACGCCACAAGGCCTGCAGATTCGGATCGAGGGGCTTTGGATCGGATAGCGCGGATGGGTTCCCCGGATTCTCGGATTGCATTGACGCCAATGGATGCCGCTGGTAGCGTCGTTCCTTTTTGGAATCCGCCCTGCGGAGGCATGAGGCCATGGCCAGACCCAACTGGAGCAACAGAAAACACAAGGACCCCCAACGATCGGGTCATCCCGGCCAAAGGCCCAATCCGCAACCTCATACCCCCGTTGTGGCGGGCCGGTCCGACGCGCCCGGTGATGAACCCCTCGCAATCGCATCGCGTCTCACGCTGCAGGAGCCTTTCCGAATCGGCCGTGCACTGGTCAAACGCCTGCAACGTCGGGAGGTCAATCCGAAGGAAGCATTCACGATCCGTGACGAGTCGGGCACCTACTTCAGGGCCGCTTTCAAGGAATCCGACACCAATGGCGGTTTAGCCCTGCCTTATGAACGCATGGAGCGTTCTCCCGAGCCGACCATCGACATCACCCTCGCATGCGCCGTGCTCGCCCGACAACGCATGCACTTTGTCGTGCAGAAGGCTACTGAACTTGGCGTGATGCGCATTGTTCCCCTTCTCACCGACTACTCTGTGCCTCTCGAGGGCCTGGAACACGAGCAGTCGCACGCGTGGCCGGGCCATATTGCCCGGGCCGCGAAGCAGTGCCGGCGCGGTTCGCTTCCGCAAGTGCTTCCGCCAACGCCCCTGGATTCGTTCCTGGCCTCACCCGTTTTCACGACCGCCGATTTGTGCCTGTTCCTTGATGATCGCAGCGAGCCAGCCCCTGTCCCCGCAGGGCCTCCGCAGCGCATCGTTCTGCTCGTCGGGCCGGAAGGCGGCTTCTCCGACGCCGAACGCGCCAAGCTGACAGGCAAAGCCCGTCCATGGGTCCTTGGCGGTCGCGTCCTCCGCGCCGAAACCGCTGTCCTCGTCGGGCTGACCGCCGTCCACATGACCTGGGGCGATTTCACTCGCGTATGACCCCCGGCCGCGTGGCGTCGCTGCTTCCAACCGTGGTATTCGTCAGGCGTCCAAATAAATCCTCCCAATTCCGAAAGTGCTCGACTCCATCCAAGCCCAGGGATGCATCCCCGGGTCCCCCTTCAATTGACAATTAAGCGTGGTGATCCTCCCTTCGCCCTCCGATCCCGACAGACGCTTGCGGTTTCGCGGACCGAATTGCGCTCTTCCGCCAATCCTCCATCGGTGTCCTCTATGCCCCCATCCCTCCGTTTCTTCTCCGCGTGCGAAGATTCTTGGTGCCACCGCACCTTCCCCTCCACCCCTCTTCCTCCCCTTGTCCCTCCCTTCGTGCCTTGCCATTGCCTTCGGACGCAAAGCTACCGGGGCGATTCCTGGCCTCGCCCGCTCGCCGCCTTCTCCAGCAACCGCACATTCCGAACATTCCCCCTGTAGAACACATCGGCCGCATCTCCAATACCCGGAATCAAGCCGACGGCCCAATCCATCACCAGGTTCAGTACCATGCGCGCCTGCACAGTCTTCCCCAGCCCATGCCGTTGCGCCACGTAAATCGGGTACAGACCAATCAAGGTCGCCACAGTATCGCCAATGCCCGGAATTAACCCCAGAATGCTATCGAATCCAAAGCGGACGCCACCCACCGAGTACTTCGTATCCAGCCAGTTGGCCAGCCACCGTGCCCGTTCCAGATCCGTCTCCAGATCCGAATGCAATAGCCCGTCTGCCAGATCTTGTATACGTCGCTTCACTGCCACCGGAATAGGACTCGCTTCGTCAAAAGGTTTCGTCATCATACCCATAAAACGCCCGACTCCGCAGGCAGTTCTACCGGCTACGAAAAACCCCACACCTTATAATACCTCGTCCCCCCAACCCC
>JBLNDH010000580.1:0-10242 GCA_050261455.1 Bacillota bacterium | reverse complement strand
AAGCCCTCATCCGCAGCGCCCCCGATGATTTCGTCAACACGCCCGCGATTGTCGGCGACCTCGTCCGGCCCGGCGACATGGCCGTGCTCGTCGTGCCGATCGACAAGGAAGCCCCCAAGGGCCGGTTGATCCTGCCACAGGTGCAGGCGATTCGCGATCTTTTGGACAGTGATTCGTATTGCCTGGTCGTCAAAGAACGCGAGCTGCGCAGCGCCCTGGACCGCCTGAAGATGCTGCCCAAGCTGGTGGTGACGGATTCGCAGGCGTTCCTGAAAGTCGCTGCAGACACGCCGCGGGAAGTGCTCCTGACGAGCTTTTCGATCCTGTTCTCCCGCTTCAAGGGCGATCTGACCACCCAGGTCCTGGGGGCGATGGCCATTGACCGATTGCATAGTGGCGATCGCATTCTCATCGCCGAGGCCTGCTCGCATCACCCGATCACCGATGACATCGGCCGGGTGAAGATCCCGCGCTGGCTGACGCAATTTGTCGGCGGTAAGCTGCAGATCGACCATGTCCAAGGACACGATTTCCCGCAAGACCTGGCTAGCTACAAGCTGGTCATCCACTGCGGCGCGTGCATGTGGAATCGGCGCGAGATGCTCAGCCGACTGCTCCGCTGCCAGGAAGCGGGGGTCCCCATCACGAACTACGGCCTGGCGATCGCCTACAGCCTAGGCATCTTCGAGCGGGCATTGAGCCCCTTCCCAGCGGCGCTGGACGCCTATCGCGAAGCATCAATTCGGTCGGGTAAACCAAGAAAGGATGAGTGAGACGTTGATGTTGAACGTCCATCTCGATCGTGAGCAAATCCTGCAATGGTTGCGGGAGGAGGACCCCACCCGGCTGGAACAGCTCTGGGCCATGGCCGACAGCGCCCGGGCCCGATTCGTCGGCAGCGCCGTTCATCTGCGCGGCCTGATCGAAATCTCCAACTACTGTGTCCGCCAGTGCACGTATTGTGGCCTGCGATCCAGCAACGGGGATCTGGATCGCTACCGCATGACCGCCGACGAAATCATCGCCTGCGCCCATCGTGCCGTGTCGCTCGGCCACGGCACCGTCGTCATGCAGGCCGGTGAAGACTACGGGATTGGCACCACCTGGCTGGCGGAGATCATTCGACGGATCAAATCGGAGACTCCCCTGGCCGTAACTCTCAGCCTGGGGGAACGCCCGACCAGCGACCTGGCTACCTGGCGCGACGCCGGCGCCGATCGATATCTGCTCCGTTTTGAGACCTCCGAGCCGAGGCTCTTCAACATCATCCACCCCCCCCTGCCGCATCAGGCCTCCGATCGCATTGCCATCCTCAGGCAATTGCGTCAGCTCGGCTACGAGGTGGGCAGCGGCATCATGGTTGGCATTCCCGGCCAGACGTATGACACCGTCGCCGATGACATCCAGCTCTTTCGCGAGTTGGACTTGGACATGATCGGCATTGGCCCCTACATTCCGCACCCTCATACGCCCTTGGGCAATGGGCAGATCACCTTCGGCGTTCCCGATTACGTGCAGGTCCCCAATACAGAGCTCATGGTCTACAAGGCCGTCGCGCTGACGCGGTTGATGTGTCCCGATGCGAATATCCCCAGCACGACCGCACTGGCGACGATCAACAAGACCAACGGTCGGGAGCTGGGACTGCAACGTGGCGCCAATGTCGTTATGCCGAACCTCACGCCGCCGCAGTATCGCACGCTCTATCAGATCTATCCCGGCAAAGCCTGTATCACGGAGACTGGCGAAGCCTGCAACCGCTGCCTGCGCCATCGCATCACGTCCATTCAGCGGGAAGTCGGCGCCGGTCCGGGTGGACGAAGGAGGCAGGCGGTCGGATGAAAATGGAGATCAACAGCATGGCCGATCGATCCCCCGTTCGGATCACCCTCTGCATGGGAAGTTCCTGCTTCTCTCGCGGCAACAACCGCAACATCGAGGTTGTCCAGCAGTACCTGACCAGCAATGGTTTGACCGATTCGGTTGATGTTCGAGGCCATCTGTGCGAAGGTCTCTGCAAGACCGGGCCCAATATTGTGATCGATGGCAAGCTCTACCAGGAAGTGGACCCCGTGGCCGTCGTCGGTTTGTTGAACTTCCACCTGGGCAAGAAACAAAGGTAGCCGATGGATTTCCTCAATCCCATCTACACCGAGAAGCGTGAGTGCCAGGACTGCTACAAGTGCGTGCGCAACTGCCCGGTCAAAGCCATTAAGGTTGAGGCCGGTTACGCGACGGTGATCAACGAGTTGTGCATTCTCTGTGGGCAATGCGTGGAGGTCTGCCCCAACGGCGCCAAACGCGTGCGCGACGACCTGCCGCGAGCCAAACAACTCCTGGCGTTGAAAAAGCAGGTGATTGTCTCGCTCGCCCCATCCTTTTTGGCCGAGTTCCCGGGCATTCGGCCGGGCCAGATCATCCATGCGTTGCGCAAGCTTGGATTCTACGGCGTTTCCGAAACGGCCTTGGGCGCGCAACAGGTGTCGGCCCACGTCGCGATGATGTTCCGCGAGCAGCCCAAGCGGATCCTGCTCTCCTCGGCCTGTCCTACCGTCGTAGCGTATCTGCAGAAACATCGGGCGGCTTATTCGCAGTACATGACCGGTCTGCTCTCGCCGGTGCTGGCGCATTGCGTGATGCTCCGCAGCATCTACGGCCGAGAAATCGGCGTCGTCTTCGTCAGCCCATGCATCGCCAAGAAATCCGAGGCCGATGCGCATTCCGACCTGCTGGAGGTCGCTTTGACCTTCGAGGATCTCCGCCGCTGGCTCGAACAGGAACACATCGACCTGGAGAAGATCTGCGAAGGCCCGGACGACCATTTCATCCCTGAGGCAGCCCAGGAAGGCGCGATTTACCCCATCGATGGCGGCATGGTCGCCGGCGTCCAGGCCAATTGCACCGTCAACGATTGCTCCTTCATGGCCTTCTCCGGGATCTCCGCTATCCAGAGAGCCCTGAGCGGCCTGGAACAGATCACTCCCGACCGCGGCTTGTTCATCGAACTGCTGGCCTGCGAAGGCGGGTGCATCAATGGTCCGAAGATCGGCCACAAGGCCCAGACCGCCTGCAAGCGTTTTCAGATCCTCCAGCAAGCCACGTATCCTGCCCAGGAGATCCCGCGCCGGCCGGAGGTCGCCATCCATCAGGATCTTCGCATCAATCCGGTCATTCAGCCCCAATTCAGCGATTTCCAGATCCGCGAGGCCTTGCGAACCGTCGGCAAGCTGACTGTGGACGACGAACTCAACTGTGGCGGCTGCGGATATGACTCCTGCCGCGAATTCGGCAAGGCACTGCTGCTGAACAAGGCCGAGCGATCCATGTGCGTCACGTACATGCGGAAGCTGGCACACAAAAAAGCCAACGCGCTGATCCAGACGATGCCCTCGGCCGTCGTTATCGTGGACGAGAACCTGAAGATCCTGGAATACAACACGAGTTTCGCCCAGCTGCTGGCTCGCAATGGCAACGGCACGGCCCACACCCCGCCGGCCCTGGAAGGTGTCCTTCTGAGCACCCTGGTGCCGTTCCATAACCTCTTCGCCAGCGTTCTCAAGACCGGCGAGGATATCATGGACAAGGATCTTCGCCATCGCGAAACCATCCTCCACATCTCGATCTTCACCATCGAGAAGCATTGCGTGGTCGGCGCCATCATCCAGGACATCACCAAGCCGGCCGTGCAGCGTGAACAGGTGATCAAGCGGGCTCAGGATGTGATCCAGAAGAATCTCTCCACGGTTCAGAAGATCGCCTATCTGCTGGGGGAGAATGCCGCGGAATCGGAGGTTGCCCTCAATTCGATTATCGATTCGTTCTCGTCGCCCAAGATCGACGAGACGGGAGAAGACGGTGACTGGCGAAAGCTTTATCGACGTTGATCACTGCCAGAAGTGCAAGAACGGCCAGGTCGTCTCCGGCGACATGTTCCTCACGCGCAAAATCAAGGAGGAAGGCCGCATCATCTCCGTTTTGTCCGATGGCCTGGGCAGCGGAGTCAAGGCCAGTGTCCTGGCGAACCTGACGGCGGCCATGGCGATCAAGTACACCTCCGCGTTCGTCGATGTCCGCAAAAGTGCCAAGACCATCATGGATACCTTGCCGATCTGCGAAGTCCGCAAGATCAGCTACTCCACCTTCACCATCGTCGATCTGGACATGGAAGGCCAAGCCCGTTTCATCGAACACGGCAACCCCCCGCTGATCCTGCTGCGGGGCAGCCAGGAAGTCCCGCTGGACAAAGCGACGTTGACCCTGGAGGAATGGAAGGATCGCTTCATCACCTACGCGGGCTGCCAGATCCAACTCGGCGATCGCATCATCTGTTTCTCGGATGGCGTCAGCCAATCGGGCATGGGGCAGGTCGGCTTCCCGCTGGGGTGGGGCCAGGACCGCGTCCTCCGCTTCATCCAGCAGCAGATCCAGCAGGAGCCGGAGATGTCGGCCCATCAACTGGCACAGATCCTGGTCCAAGAGGCTTGTGCCAACGATGGGGGCAAGGCCAAGGACGATATCACCTGCAGTGTAATCCATTTTCGGAATCCACGCCGGCTCCTCGTGATCACCGGCCCGCCCTTCAGCAAAGATCGCGATGCCGAACTGGCACACCGGGTCCGGACCTTCCGCGGCCGAAAGGCGATCTGCGGCGGCACCACCGCCACCATCATCGCACGCATTCTGGAACGGGAAATCACCATGGATCTGACGAATCTCGATCCTGATGTTCCCCCAGCTTCCCGAATGGAAGGTGCCGATTTAATCACCGAAGGCACGCTCACGCTGGCAAAGGTTGCCGATCTCCTCGAAGTCGGGCCCCGCCCCGACAAGCCGCGCCCCAACGCTGCCGATGAGCTGGTGCGCCTGATGCTCGAAAGCGATGTTGTCCATTTCGTCGTCGGCACTCGTATCAACGAGGCCCATCAGGACCCCAACATCCCCGTCGAACTCGATCTCCGCCGGAACATCGTCCGCAAGATCACCACCCTGCTCGAAACCAAGTACCTGCGGGAAACCGAAGTACAGTTCATGTGAGCACCCGCCACGTGTGATCCTCCTTTCCATGCCGAGCCGGGCCGTCTTCGCTTCGCCAAGAGCTTTACCCGCCTGTAACGGGGGGAACACCCCCAGTTGAGCCTGTTCATCTGTTGGGGTACCGCCGCCTTTTGGCAGAGGGTGGGGCAGACATTCCCGTCCCTGGTGGGGCAGACATCCCTGTCTGCCACAGCCGCCGGAGTGGTGGGTGTACTCACCCGCCCGACGGCGGCTGATCCTTTGCCCAAATTCCTGGCCACACCCTTTTATTGGCCACCCCCCATTACACTGTTGATGCGATCACTGTAGTCCCATATACTTAGCAATTTGCCGCCGGGCGGGTGGTCCGTCTGGGGCAAACGTTATCGGGACGTCGGCATAGCGTGGTTGTCGGCGCTTTCTCTACGGTACTTATCAATTCAACTGGCCACGCGCAGCAAAGGAATAGGCGATCGTCGATCGCCGCAGTGTTATGGTCGATTACAATCTTATCAACTCTCTTGGCAGTGTGGACGAAGAAGTCGATTCCGCAGTAAACACCGCCCTCGGTGAAGCTGCCAAGGATCTGAATCAACTCGTCAAGAGCGATGAGGTCCAGGACTTTGTCCCCGGCGCCATCCTCAAGGGACGCATCAGCAGCGCCTCCGGTGACGATTTCATCGTGGAACTGGGCCTCAAGAGCGAAGGCCTCCTCGATCGCACCGAGTTCGACGAGCCCGAAAAGGTCAAAGTCGGCGATGAAGTGCGCGTGTTGCTGGAAGAGGTTGAAGGTGACACCGGCCTGGTGAAGATCTCCAAGCGCAAGGCCGATCGCATCATCAACTGGGAAGCCATCATGCAGTCCAAGAAGGAAGGCGACCCAGTCAAGGGCAAGGTCACCAAGAAGATCAAGGGTGGCCTGCTCGTCGACATTGGCGTGCCGGTCTTCCTCCCCGCCAGCCAGGTCGATATCCGCCGTCCCGGCGAAATCAGCGACTGGATCGGCCGCGAGATCGAAGCCATCATCCTCAAGATCGACGAGGAACGCCGCAACATCGTCATCTCCCGCCGCAAGCTCATCGAGCAGCAGCGTGAAGAGCAGAAGAAGAAGACCCTGGAAAGCCTCACGGTTGGCCAGATTGTCAAGGGCACCGTCAAGAACATCGCCGACTTCGGCGCGTTCATCGATCTGGGCGGCATCGATGGCCTGCTCCACATCACCGACATGTCCTGGGGCCGCATCAACCACCCCAGCGATATGCTGAAGATCGATCAGGAGATCGAGGTCAAGGTCCTCCAGGTCGACAAGGAGAAAGAGAAGATCGCCCTGGGCCTGAAGCAGAAGGAAGCCAGCCCCTGGGAAAACATCGAAGCCAAGTACCCGGTCGGCTCGATCCACGAGGCCGAGGTGGTCAACATCATGTCCTACGGCGCCTTCTGCAAGCTCGAAGAAGGCGTTGAAGGCCTGGTGCACATCAGCGAGATGTCCTGGACCAAGCGCATCAACCACCCCAGCGAGGTGGTCAGCCAAGGCCAGAAGGTCAAGGTCAAGGTCCTCGATATCAACAAGGACAAGCAGGAAATCTCCCTGGGCATGAAGCAGGTCGAAGAGAACCCCTGGGAGCGCGTGGCCGAGAAGTATCCTCCGGGCTCGGTCGTCAAGGGCAAGGTCCGCAACATCGCCAACTACGGCGCCTTCATCGAGATCGAGGAAGGCATCGATGGCCTGTTGCACGTCAGCGATCTGTCCTGGACCAAGAAGATCGGACACCCCAGCGAAGTCCTCAAGAAGGGCGAGGACATCCAGGCCGTCGTCCTCAGCGTCGATCAGGAGAAGCAGCGTATCGCCCTGGGCCTCAAGCAGATGCAGGAGGACCCGTGGGTGAACGTCATCCCGGCCAACTACCGCCCGGGCATGGTCGTCAAGGGCCATGTCACGAAGATCGCCAACTTCGGCGTCTTCGTGGAACTCGAACCCGGCCTCGAAGGTCTCCTGCACATCAGCGAGATCTCCGATCAGAAGATCGAAAAGCCCGAAGAGGCTCTGAAGGTCGGCCAGGAACTCGACGTCAAGATCCTTCGCGTCGACAGCGACGAACGCAAGATCGGCCTGTCCCTCAAGCGTGCCCAGTGGGCTGCCGAAGAACAGGCTCGCGAAGCTCAGCGCTCCGAGCGTGCCAAGGAGCGCGGACTCCGCGGCGGCTTGGAAGGTGGCGAGGAAGGTGGCCTCGGCCTCGGCGATCTCAAGCTCTAGCCGACGCTTTGGTTTCTTAATCCAAGCAACAAAAGGCCGTCCCAGAAATGGGGCGGCCTTTTTCGTTGGGTTCCTTATTATTGCCGCTCACGAACTGACGTTGTTGCCTTCCTTACACCGCACACGCCGTAACATGACTTTGATGCCCCGGATTTTCCAAGGACTTGATTTTGCTTGACGAACCGCCTAAAAATCGGCAGACTAGCGCCAACATTCATAAACCCCGGAGGGCTGTGCATGTGCCGGGGCTGGAAGCGCATCGAAAGTCGTGGTCATGTCAAGCCGATACTGTTGTTGGCAACGTCAACGGTTGTCTGTGTGATTTAGGCCGCGCCAACCGAGTGTCCCTCGGTAAAGCAGCGCTGCGTGATTGGCAACTGCGCAGCCGCAATAATACCAGTTAACGGGCGTTTGACTGGCAGAAACTTACTGTTGGATGGGGACAAGAAGCATGGCATCAGCCGCCGTTCAATCCGGGCTCCAGCTTTACCTCAAGCAGATCAATGAGTCGCCTCTGCTCTCAGCAGACGAGGAAAAGGAACTGGCCCGACGGATCATCGAACAGAACGATCCGGAAGCGCGCGAAAGAATGGTCCGCTCCAATCTGCGGCTGGTCGTCAACCTCGCCAAGCACTACGTCAATCGCGGGCTCAGCCTCCCCGACCTCATCGAGGAAGGGAACATCGGCCTCCTCAAGGCCGTCGAAGGCTTCGATCCCGAGAACGGCACCCGTTTCAGCACCTATGCCTCCTGGTGGATCAAGCAAGCCATCAAACGCGCCTTGATCAACAGCGTCCAGCCCATCCACATCCCCGCCTACATGGTCGAGATGATGGCCAAGCTCAAACAGGCCATGCGGGAGCTGGAAGAGAAGCTCGGCCGATTGGCCAGCATCGATGAACTGTCCAGTCATATGAAGATGTCACCCAAGAAGTTGCGCATCATTCGCAAGGCCATCCGCGCCGTCAACACCCCCACCCAATCCGGCAGCGCCGACGGCGAATTGACCATCAACGATCTGGTCGCCGATACCAACAACCCCTCGCCTGATGAGGCCGTCTGTGAGGGAGATGACATTCGCCACCTGCTCGACCTGCTCTCGGATATCGACGAGCGCGAAGCCACCATCCTTCGGCTGCGCTATGGCCTGGCCGGCGAAGAACCCATGACACTCAAGCAGATCGGGCAACGCATCGGCCTGACTCGCGAACGCGTCCGCCAGATTGAACACGAAGCCCTTCGGAAACTGCGTGACTGCATGCTTACCCGCATCGCGTAACTCGCCTTGCCCTTCCAGTTCCTCTCGGCTGCATACAAACCCAGGCATTCATCCCTGGGCCCCGCAATTTACATCCTCCCTTCGCCGTCTTGTCCCCCCTATTCTCCCTTTGCCCTATCCCATCCTCCTGCGGTAGCATAGGGCCCATGAGCGACCCCATTTTTCATCTGAAATCTCTCATCCGCGAGATACCGGATTTCCCCAAGAAGGGCATCCTCTTCCGCGATATCACCCCCCTGCTGGCCGATCCCTCGGGCCTGGCCTTGTCCGTTGAGTTGTTGGCCAATCCCTTCCGCGGCAAGCACATCGATCTGGTGGTGGGCGCGGAAAGCCGAGGCTTTATCTTCGGTACTGCCGTCGCCTGCTGCCTCTCCGCCGGTTTCGCCCTGATCCGCAAGCCCGGCAAGCTCCCGGCCAAGTGCATCACCACCACCTACAACCTGGAATACGGCACCGACTCGCTGCAGATGCATGCCGATGCCATTCGCCCCGGCCAGCGTGTTCTGGTCTGCGATGACGTCATGGCCACCGGGGGCACCATGCAGGCCTCCTGCGACCTGGTCCGACAGCTCGGCGGCAACATCGTCGGCGTCGCGGTCTTGATCGAACTGGTCGGCTTGGGTGGCCGAAAGAAGATCGCCCCACTGGATCTTCACTCGGTTTTGCGGTACGAGTAACGGCATGGGAAAACAACTCACTCTCGGCGCTCTTCTCGTATCCCTATTCCTGTTGGTCGGCTGTGCCAGCCGTGGCGGGACATCAACCTTTCAGGCCAAGTCCCCAGACACGCTGTGTGTAATGACCTTCAACCTGAAGTACGCCAGTGACACCCCGCCCAACGCCTGGCCCCAGCGACGCCCGGTTGTGCAGGAGACAATCCGCTCGGTTAAGCCCGACCTGATCGGAACCCAGGAAGGCGTGTATCAGCAGCTCAAAGACATGGCTGCCGATCTCCCGGAATATCAGTGGCTCGGCCTCGGCCGCGATGGAGGTAGCCATGGCGAGTTCATGGCCATCTTCTACCGCAAGGATCGCCTCGAACCCCTGGAATACGATCACTTTTGGCTCTCCGATACCCCTGACGTGGTCGCCTCCGCCACGTGGGGCAACACCTGCCGCCGCATGGTGACTTGGATCCGCTTTCGCGACCGGCGCACCGGCCAGCAGTTCTACCATCTGAACACCCACCTCGATCACCAGGTCCAGGCGGCACGCGAAAAGGGTGCTTCCCTCATCCTCCAGCGCATCGAGAAACTCAATCCCAAGCTCCCCCTCATCCTCACCGGCGATTTCAATGCACCCCAGAAGACCAACAAGGCCTACCAGATCCTCGCCGAAGGAGGACTGACCGACACCTGGTTCGCCGCCAAAACCCAGGTCGGCCAGCCCATAGCCACCTTCCACGATTGGCAGGGCCCCAACGTCGAGGACAAGACCCATATCGACTGGATCTTTACCCGTGGCCCCGTCAGCGCCGATGGCACCCAGGTCATCACCTATTCCCACAACGGCCAGTACCCCAGTGACCACTTCCCCGTCACCACTTGGCTGCGACTGCAACCCGCCCAACCCTGATCAGAATGAACGTCAAGGTCGATACCCCAAAGCCCACGGCCCCGCCGTGGGCTTTCTCATTTCTGCCCCCCTTCGTGCCTTCGTGCCTTCGTGCCCCCAATCTATCCACGATATCCCCCCC
>JBLNDH010000579.1:0-2709 GCA_050261455.1 Bacillota bacterium | reverse complement strand
GGGACTCTCGTCCGCCAGTCGAGCCGGGCCGTCCTCGGCCCGATTCCCGTCAACCGGGTATTGATACCCTTAATCAATCACTCCCGCCCCCGGCGCCGGCGTCGTCACAAACGCCGTCGGCTTGAGGTTGAATTTCTCCTTGTAGGTCCGGTTCAAATGCTCAACCAACGTATCGACCGCCCGCGGCTGCGCCAGGGCCACAATGCACCCGCCAAATCCACCGCCGGTCATCCGGGCGCCATAAACGCCCTTGATCTTCATCGATTCCGCCGCCAGAAAATCCAATTCCGGGCAACTCACTTCGTAATCGTCCCGCAACGAATTGTGGCTCTGAACCATCAACTCGCCAACCCGCTCGTACGCTTTCCGCCCCAGCATCGTAGCCGCTTCGACCGTTCGCTCGTTCTCGCTGACCACGTGCCGACACCGCCGGTAAACCAAATCCCCCAGTTGGCTCTTGGCCTCTTCCACCTGCTTGAGATTCACATCGCGCAGGGCTTTGATCGCCGGATTCTGCTTTCTGAAGAACGCAACGCCTTCTTCGCATTGCCGACGGCGCTGGGCATACTCCCCGCCCGACAGCTCATGCTTCACCATGCTGTTGACGATCACCACACGCAGTTCCTTGGGATCCAGCGGCACAAACTGCTTCGACAGGTCCCGGCAATCCAACAGCATCGCATGCCCCGCCCGGCCGCTGATCACGATCGTCTGATCCATGATTCCGCAGGGCACCAGGGCATATTCGTGCTCCGCCTTCTGGCACAGCATCGCCAGCCGCGAGGCATCAATCTCCAGCCCGCCCAAGGCCAGGAAGCACCACGCCGTCGCCACCTCGATCGCCGCGCTGCTCGACAACCCGCCGCCCACCGGCAGTGTGTTCGAGATCAACGCCTCCATCCCGGTCAGCGGAATGCCCGCCCCCAGCAGCTCTGCCGCTACGCCACGCGAGTAATTGGCCCAACCCGGCTCGCCACGCTGGATCTTCTCCTGCAGCGAAAACTCCGCGATTTGGCCCGGAAACACCGTCGAGGCCAAACGAATCTTCCCGTCATCTCGGGCTCGACACACCATGCGAACCTCGGGTTCGATGGCCATCGGACATACAAACCCGTCGTTGTAATCGGTGTGCTCACCGATGAGATTGACCCGACCCGGGGCGCGAACCACGCGGATCAGACCCTCTCCACCAAAAACCTGGGCGAATTGCTCTTTGATTGTGTTAATCGCAGCATCCATACAAAACCGAATGTAAGTGCCGGCTCACAGAGGGTCAAGGTGAAGCGCAAAAGAATGATGATCAGACCCCGGATCTTCCCTTCTCCACCGCTCCCCCCTTCCTCCAAGCCCAGGGGATTCATCCCTGGGCCCGTCCGCGATGCATTTCCCCTCCCCGAAAGCCCTGCCGAATTGGATTGCGACCCATAGGATCAGTACGATAGCCCTTGCGCATGATGGATCAAACCAACCCAACCCATGACGTGCAGGCTCTTCGAGGCAAGTTCATCGTTCTGGATGGCCCCGAGGGTTGCGGCAAGAGCACCCAGGCTAGGCTTCTGGGGCAAAAGCTTCAGGAACAAGGCCTATCAACCATGCTCGTCCGCGATCCGGGAACCACCCGTATCGGCGAGCAGATTCGCTCCATTCTGCTCAACCCCGATCATGGCGAAATGGGCATGCGCTGTGAAATGCTCCTGTACATGGCCGCCCGCGCCCAAATGATGGTCCAAACCATCTTCCCCGCTCTAACCGCCGGCCAAGTTGTTGTGTGCGATCGCTTCGTCTCCAGCACCCTGGCGTACCAGTTGGGTGGCGACGGCCTGACCGATGTGGAAATCCGGGCCGTCGCCGATATCGCCATCAAAGGCCGCTGGCCCGATCTGACGATCATTCTCGATATCCCGGTCGATGCGAGCATGGCCCGGATCAATCGCGAAAAAGATCGGATCGAACAGCGTCCGATAACGTATCATGAGCAGGTTCGCCGCAATTACCTCGCTCAGGCTCAGGCCGACCCGTATCGGTATCGTATCATCAAGGCCGATCGAACCATCGAGGATGTGCACGCGGACATCTGGGCAGCCGTGACTGCGATTTAGATTAGAACCAGTGCCTGGATTAGACTTGATTTTCACGATGAGCATAACGGAGCAAACTCGAGCAGTGCTGAGTACTGAGTTCCCCCCCGACTCAGCACTCAGTACTCAGCACCCAGCACTCAAATCGCTGCGACGGACAACGGACAAAGGACCAACCCCTAGAAGAAGGTATCACTCATGGACCCAACCTCAACCAATCCGACTGGCCCAACTCCGGTGCCGGCTGGTATCCCCGTAGCCGAGCTTCAGGTTCAACCCGGCCCAACCCAACCGCCGCAGCAGCCCCCCGTCCCTACCCTCTCCCCCGCCGATCAGCGGCTCTGCAACATCGGTGGCCGGGCGATCGCCTGGTTTGTGTTCCTTCTGGGCGTGGTGTCGGCCTTGGGCAGTGCCTGGATCGTCTACCGCGTCGCCCGCTGGCTCTGGTCCGGCGGCCTGGCGCACCAGTTGAGCAACTAATGAATCCTCCTATAGCATTTTCCGATTCTGTGTGCTCCGTTGCTCTTTCCCCCTCGCCCGGTACCGTAGGGGCGAACCTTGTGTTCGCCCTCGGGGCTGCGCCCCTCTTCTCTCCCTCGCCCGGTACTCCGGGAGAGGGTTGGGGTGAGGG
>JBLNDH010000578.1:0-2822 GCA_050261455.1 Bacillota bacterium | reverse complement strand
CAACTTTTCCGTTTCCACCCCCCTCCCCGCATGGTAGACTGCCCTCATCACATCACTTCCTCTGCCAGGAGACACTCATGTCAGACGCCTCATCACGCCCCGCCGTTTTGGACTTTGCCTCCATCGAGGACCCCAGCGTTCGCCGGGCCATGCAAGCCTTGCAGCAGCACCTGAACGATGCCTTGGCCCGACAGCAAATCGAGATCGATGCCATGCTGGAACTAATGCTCGAGAAACACATCACCAGCCTGAGCGAGTTCAAACGGCAAGTCGTCCGCCTGCAACAGGACACCACCCGCAGCAGCCGGATTCACGGTGCCATGACCCCCACCCCCAATCCCGCCCCTGGAACACCCCATTAGCACCCTGCTGAACCATAAATCCTTGCCCCCTGCCGCTTCGCGGCGGCCCGCAGGGCCCAGTCGTATCCCCCCTTTCCCCGACCACCCTTTCACGCCGGGGCAGAGCGTAGCGCCGCCCCTGCTCTCTTCCCCTTCGTCCGGCACTTACGCAAACGGTCATGCGGGAGGGCGAGACGCCGCGCCGGATTCTCGGCTACCCCTCGCCCTCCCGTATCCCGCAACCACGTCTACTCGGTCTTTTGTGAGATCAACATTCCAAACCGCTTGTGGATTGCCAACGCCGGATCCAGCGGGACATCCACCGGCTTGCAGCCGTTGGGAATGCTGATCGTCGGCGTCGGCCGGATCTTCTTCCCTTCAAACTGCGGCAGCCAACGCCGCTCCGCTTCCAACATCTCGATGGTCATGTCGCGGATTTCCTTGAGCGTGCACACCGCCGCTGTCAGCGGGTCCATCGCCAGGGAGTGAACAATGTACTCCGGATCGCCCGTCAGCGCCGCCTCCCCGCAGAGGATCTGGCAATTGATGTTCGTCATGCAGCAGGCGGCCAGCTGCGGTGGCAAGGCGCCCACGGCAACTGGATGCAGCCCGGCATCATCCGCGAAGGTCGGCACCTCAACACAGCAGCCATTCGGCAGATTGGTGATGAACGCATCATTCCGGACATTCCCCATGAACCGGAACGGCTTGCCCGTCGCGACAGCCTCCATGATGTATGAACAGTATTCAACACTCCGCCGCTCGATCTTCGGATTCTCGTATTCCAGCGGATCGTGCTTGGCGTACTTTTCCGCCATCAACTTGCCCCACTTGTAGTACGCACCCGATTCGCCGCCAAACGCCGGCTCATCGCAATACAGGTCCAGCGCCTTCTTGTTCTTCCGGAACCAGGGCACATACTCCGACAAATGCCCCGTGGACTCCGTCATGAAGTACCCGAAATGCCGGAACACCTCGCCGCGGACCTTTTCATTCTTGTAATACTCCGGCTTCTCGAAGAGCTCGCGGAGCTTCGGATAGAGATCCTTGCCCTTGTGTTCCAGCCGCAGGAACCAATCCATGTGGTTGATACCGCCACAGGTGTAGGTGATCTCTTCCTTCGGTACCCCACAATACCCGGCGATCAGATCGAGCGTCGTCTGCACGCCATGGCACAATCCGACAAACGGAACTTTCGATGCCTTACCGAGTGCCAGGCAGTTGCCCGCCATCGGATTGGCATACTGCAACATGATTGCATGGGGCTTGGCCACCTCGGCCATATCTTTGGCGATATCCACCAGCACCGGAATATGTCGCTGCCCGCGGAACACCCCACCCGGCCCGAGCGAGTCGCCAACGCACTGATCCACCCCATACTTCAATGGGATTTCATAGTCATAGCCATACGCTTCGAATCCACCCACTTGGATCATGACCACGACAAAATCGGCCCCGGCAATCGCCTCACGCCGATTCGTTGTTGCCCATACCTTGGCATTGAGCCCGTTCTCCTGGACCATTCGCCGGCCAAAAGCCTCCATGCGACGAAGCTTGCTTTCCGTCGGCGCCATCAGAGCGAATTCGCTGTCGGCCAGCGCTGGCGTCGCCAGAATGTCGCTCATCAGCGTCTTGGTAAACACCACGCTCCCTGCCCCGATCAATGCAATCTTCTTTGGCATATGAAGCTTCTCCTCTTTTTACGAGTGGCCTTGGAGATCTGACACCGCCGCATTGTACCGAAATTTGTTCCCACTGTAACAGATGAGTGCTCCGTGTCGTCTTTATTCCCACTCACGGGGCTATCGGAATGCCCCATCGGTCAGAAACTGCAAGGGAGGAAACTATCTCATGCATCGAATCGAGTCTCTGGAACCACGACAGTTGCTCTCCGGCAATGTGA
This sequence comes from Bacillota bacterium, assembly GCA_050261455.1. Classification (GTDB taxonomy): domain Bacteria; phylum Planctomycetota; class Phycisphaerae; order Tepidisphaerales; family Tepidisphaeraceae; genus JAPLNB01. The sequence continues at coordinate 578 of JBLNDH010000578.1, read as the reverse complement.
CCGCCTGGATCTCCGGCGCCAGCCTGCATGTCCTGGGCGACCGGGCCGATAACCAGTTGGTCCTCGCTTCCGATCCCACCTCACGTGGAGGCATGGTGCTCAGCGGCAATGGCACCACGATCAACGGCCAAGGCAACGCCTTTCCGCTTACCAACGCGGTTCGCGACGTTCGCATCTATCTGGGCGATGGCGACGACTCCATCGAAATCTCCAACGTCAATCTCTCCCGCAACCTGATGATCTTCGCCAACAACGGCGCTGATCAGGTGGTCCTGAACACGGTCCAGGTCAACGGAAACCTGACTATCGACACCGCCCAGGACAACGATACCGTGGATCTGGTCCAAACGACTGTGAATGGCCGAACGACGGTAAACACCGGCGCCGACACCGACATCTTCACCGCCGATGGCTCGACCTTCCGCCGGCTATTCCTGCTGAATGTCGGCTCCGGTGATGACCAGATCTTCACGCAAAGCGTCAACTTCTTCGGCGGCAAGGTCATCACCCCGACCTATGGCAAGAATCGCACGCGGGCGCGGGTGGTCACCCAGCATTACGACTTCCGCAAAGGCGAT
>JBLNDH010000577.1:0-7658 GCA_050261455.1 Bacillota bacterium | reverse complement strand
ACTCAATCTCCAACCTGTCGCAATTCCTCTATCAGTTTGTAAAAAGTCCGCTACAATGCCCCGCCGGAGGCGACTATTGATGAGATCGTCGGGACTGCACAAGCTGGTCACAGCATCCCTGGCCGTGGCGCCCGCCTGGTTCTCGATGTTGGCTTGGGCCGCGCAGACACCGGCCACGCGTCCGGCGGCTGCGACGCAACCCGTGGCAGTGCAACAACCTGCGTCTGCAGCGCCTCCTGCGGCGCCAACGCCAGCCGCTCCCGTGGCACCTCCGCCTGTGGTAGCGGTGCAGAAATCGACCCCCGCAACCCAACCTGCCCCAGTTCCAAAGTCGCCTGTGGCGGTGGTACAGAAACCAGCGCCTGCAACACAACCTGCCCCGGCCTCAAAACCGCCCGTAGCGGTGCAGAAGCTGGTGCCCGCAACCCAACCTGCCCAAGTAGCGGTGCCGCCGGTGGCGGCGAAGAAACCGGTTCCATCGACGCAACCGTCTGTTGCTAAGCCAATTACGCCACCAGCGCCGCCTGCCCCTGTCCAGTTGCCGATTCCCACGCCGCCTCCCGCAGCGGTGCAACCGCCGGTCGCGGTGGTGCAGCCTCTTGTAGACTTGAATTCACTTCGGCACGAAAACCAAGTCTTGCAGGACCAGATTCGCGTTTTGCAAAGGGAACTGCTCTCCTACCAGAGCTTCGTCACCAATCTTGGGGAGAATGCCCTGCGGGCCCCATTCGGCCGCCTGCTTCTAATTCGGCGTCCGGGGTTTGCCGCCGCCGTCATGATCACGGAGCATACTCGTCCGGTTGAGGTGCAACTTCCCGCTGGACGTGTTCGTTCCCGCAAGGGCGCCAAGTACGCCTACTGGGTCCAGAAAGACGGATCCGCCGATTTCTCCAAACCCAATGTCCTCAAGGGAACCGCCGAGGTCTTTGAGGAAGAGAACGGGCAGAACACCAACGTCTTCATCAATCTCGATGGCTTGAAACTCCAATGGTCCATGTCCGATTGGATTCATTTCCCGGACGAGCTGATCGATCTGGAAATGTCGATCACGGAGCATGTGCGAATCGAGGACGTTCACTTTGATGATCCGGCGTACATTTGGATGAGCCGGACCAAACTCCAGGATTTCGCCCGGTCACTTCGCCGGGTCCTGGCCGAGCCAGCGACTATCGCCCCCTCGGCATCCTAGACGCAAGTGATGAGCAATGAGCTTCCGGGGAGATTCCCTATTCACGATCTCAATCTCAGCATCCGATTCTATTCGCTCCCTTCGAGCCCTTCGCTACAATCCTTAGATGCTTCGTGATATCGATCGTATCCTCCTGCCCCATGGGCAAATCCAGCAACGCGTTTGTGAACTGGCCCGGCAAATCGCCGCTGATTACACGCCGCCGAGCATTCCCGATGGCTCCGCCATCACCATCATCCCCGTCCTGACCGGCGCCATGGTTTTCTGTGCCGATCTCATCCGACAACTGCCTCTCCGCCTTAAGATCAGCCTGATCGCCGTCAGCAGCTACCCCGGCACCAGCACCCACACCCAAGGCTCACACATCCTCGCTCAACACATCGACAGCATTCGAGGCCGCCACGTCTTGCTCGTTGACGATATCCTCGATAGCGGTGGCACCATCCGTCTTGTGCGCGATACGTTGTTACCGCACGAGCCAGCCAGCCTGAAGACCTGCGTCTTGCTCCGCAAGCCCACCCCGGCGGCTCGCCAAACCCCCGTTGACTATGTTGGCTTTGAGATCCCCGATGAATTCGTCGTTGGCTACGGGCTGGATTATGGCGATTATTACCGTAATCTGCCTGACGTTGTGACCCTCAAACGCCACGTGATTGAAGGGTCGCTTGGTCGATGAGAAACACATGGTCAATCTGATCGATTCCATCCGCATCCGGCGAACCCCCCGGCGTCCCACCGGCAGGAATGAGCGAGAATTCCTGCACCACCCTACGCCGCAATCTTTGCATCCCAGCGAAAGTGGCGCCGCTGCCGCCACCGCAACCACCCCCATCGCCGCTCTGATGGCCGGCCATGTCTTGCGTGATGGCGAACTGGTGATTCTCATCCTTCGCCCCTCACGCTGGTTCATCCTCCTTTCCAGCCTCCGCTTCCTGGCCATCGTCGCTATCTTCATGATTCTGGCGATCATCCTGGACGATAAAATACTGCTCCGCCCTCGCCAATGCGTCGAAGTCGGTCTGTTCCTCATGGCTGGCCGTCTCATGTGGGCCATTCTTCAGTGGATGGGCCGGTATTACATCCTCACCGACATGCGCATCGTTCGCCTCGCCGGCGTCTTCAACGTCGATATCTTCGATTGCCCCCTCCGCCGCGTCGCCCGTATCCTTCTCGAAACTACCTTCAAAGAACGTCTCTGCCGCATCGGCTCCATCACCATCGTTCCTCAGGACGACCAACTGTCCCCCGACCAATGGCAAATGGTCTCTCGCCCTCGCCAGGTTCACGACCAGATCCTCGCCGCCATCACCCGCGCCAAACAAGGCGGCCTGTCCAACTACTAGAGAGCTGCCCCCCAACTTCCACGCCGGGTTCGGAGCTACGCGATGACCTGGATCTTACGCAACTGCAAGTTGCCCCTTGCCGCCTCGATAATCCCGACTATTTCACCACGTGCCCCCGCTGTTCGCACCCTCCCTATAATCCCCCATGCCCCTGACGCCCCTTCCATCTCGCCTGCTCCCCTGGCCTCAACGTCCGATTCCCCCTTTCCTCTGGCAACTCCCCGATTCTGCCGCCGCCATCAATCCGCGTGTTCTCGAGACACTCTCCTTGGCCGCCGCCACTTGGTTTTTCATCCCCCGCAACGTCCCCCAATCCGGCCTCAGCGATTTCGCCAGAGCCCTCGAGCCCCTTGCCGACGCTGCCAGGATCGTCATCGCCATCGATGCTGCCCAGCTCCAGCCTCGTCGCTCACGCATCATTCAGGACCGCCTCGCTCCCTTGTCCCGCTCGTGCTGCGAAGCTATTTACCTCCAGGACATTTCCCCCAGCGACGTCAAAGCCGGCAGCCCCTTCCACCGCCTCTCGCAGCTCCGCGATCAGGGCATCACCAGTCTGTTCTTCATCGATGCCCCCGATCACGCAACCGCCGAGTGGATGCTCGATCACAGCCCCGCCCATGCCGTCTGCATTCCGTTCGGCCTGGCTGATCAAACCGCCAAGTATCGGCTTTTCGAAGACGCCGCCGGTTTCGGTACCGGTCTCATCGCTCGCCCCCCACATCGGCTCATCTGGCAACCCGATTCCCCCATCGACCTGTTTTCCGATATCACCTTTATCCTTGCCGATCCTGCGATTGCCGCATTGCTCCTCCCCTTGCCTTCCATCCTCGCGGAGTTGCAGCTCCTGCTCGATGCCGCCACTCATCCCATGCCCGATTCCGATCGTCAGCAATGGTGGAATTGTTTCTCGCAGCAAGTGCCCCCGCCTGCCCCTCTGCCCCGCAGTACGCCCCCCGAGTAGTCGTAAGCCCTATTTACGCCACCATTGCCGCCCCGAACGCAGATGTTCCAATCCTTGCCGGAAGAGCCCTTGCGTTTCCGCATCCACCCAGGGCTGTCGAGCCACCCAACTTGCCCCGCTCCGCAAGTCGTCATCCGACAATCGGCTGATCCGCTCATTGTGTCGCACCATCGCCGCCACGATGCTTCCGTAATAAAGCACCAAACAGATTTCCGGTGGCAAGCCACTTCCCGGATCCTGATACCACTGCTTGGCGATGTCCTTGGTTTGACGCAGCAGGTCAATGGGCGGACGCGGATGCTGCAATAGATCGTGAAAACTCCCTATTGCACACTCCGCTGACTGCATCAGCAGCGATCTCAGCCGTTGATCCCTCGCCCCGGACCGCTGCCAATGCGATGCAAGCTGCTCGTGCAGCAGCATCTGCAGATTGTCCACAGGCCAGATGGCCCGGCCCTCTGCATCAAAAGCGATGAGCCGTGTCAGCATATTATTGGAAGCTGCGCAATATCCCCCATCATCCCGAGTGATCGAGTCGAGCTACTCTGAGTCTACATCAGAATGCCCGCCCGGCAAGCGAAACCTCCGCATTTACGCCACAACTGCCGCCGTTGCGCCACTCTCATCCCAGGCCGGCGCACTGTTAATCCATGTGGGCAATATCAGGGAAATGAGCGGATCAGGTCAACTGCGTTACTGGCGGAAAGTCTCGCCCCCATCCGCATTTCCTCGACGGTTTGCGACGGTCGCCGCCGATTGATCAAACCGCACCTTTTCCATCTCCGCTTACTCTCCGTTATGATACACGTACTTACACAATGCCCAAGCCTGACCGCCATATCGATGTCCTGGTCTTTGGTGAACACCCCTCGGCCTATCTGGCCGCAGCCATGTTGCGTCACAAGACCAAGTACCGCATTGTCCACTCCACGATCCCCAGCGAGCAAACCCCCGATCGTCTGGTCATCGTTAACCCTGCTCTATTCGAATTGCATGCCCTGCTGGAGCCCTTGCGGCGCAAAGTCGAAACCCGGGCGGTCTATGGCCTTCAGTTCCTGGCCGATGATCCCGCCATTCGCAGCGAATACCGCAACAAATCCACGGTGACCTGCATCGGCTCCTACAAAGACCTCCGCAAAGCCATGCAGTCCTTGGCCGAACAGCAGGATGTGGAGTTCGTCACTCCACGCCATGTTCAGGTTCACCGGGTGGATGAGCATGGCATTGAGGTCACCCTTGGCAACCAAACCGTACATCCCAAAGCCTTGATTCTTGCCGGCCGTCTTGCCGATGCCCAGCAGCGCATCCTCGGCGTGCCTGAGGAATGGGAACGAGGCGTCCTCCATCGCTACAGCTTCGTCAAATTACGCGGCACACGCCTGGCCGATCTGTCGGGCCGCCCGCTTTTGCCCATGTCGCTCGATTTACGAGGCCTGCTCTCCTGGGCTTGGCTCTTGCCGGGTCCTCATCATGTCCAACTCGCCATTGAGCAACCCCTTGAACAGCTCCCGCAAATCAAGCCCGTCGAACTCCTCCAGCACTGGGCGCAGATCCTGCATCGTCACGGCGTCTTCCAGTCCCCCCTCGAGGTCCATTCCGACAGCATCGAATCCCTTGATTTTCCCCTCGCCGGTGCCCTTGCTCAGGAAAACCTGGCCAACCGCACGCTTCTGATCGGCCCGGCAGGGGGGTTCTATTCCGCCACCACCGAAGACATCTATCCCAATTGCTGGTCCGCCCTTTATGCAGCCGACGTGCTGAAGAAAGCGCTCAAGGAACAGCACCTGCAGGATGCACTGCAACCGTTCCGCCACCGCTGGCGCACCACCCTCGGCGACTACTTGCGTGGCCCTCAACAGAATCTTCGCTTCCTGCTCCCTCTGGTCTACCGCAACCCCATCATGAGCCATCGGATGGGGGAAGCGATCCTGACCGGTGCCAGTGTCGTCCGATAACCCCGCCGATTGCCTGCCTCCACCGCCACTTCCCAGCCCCCTGAGCGCAATTCTTGCCGTAACATCTTGCCCGACTCACCCCCGGTCCACCTTGCATTCGCGCCTTCCATATGCCGTATGGACCGATAAAATCGCGATTAAAACCCCCGTCCGCTTATTCGGGCTCGGGAAAATGGGCAAGATGGGGTATGTGGGATATTCAAGGACCGATAAAATCGAGTACTTCCTATGGAGAATCCTGCGCCCTTGAATGGCATTTCCTGCGCAAGTCACGGCAAGCAAAGGGGCTACACGAAAAGCGACCCCCATTGCGATCATTCAAGGCCCGCGGGAGTTCAAGTCGATAGCACTTTCTGTAAGCACGCTCGTTTGTAATGGCGGCGATCCATTCGCCCCGGCAACGCAATAAGGACTGAGGTTCTCATGAGTCGAATCAACGGCGTCGGCAATAATACCCCCATTCAGAAAGTCACCTCGCACCCCGTCACTTCCAAGACCCCGACGGTAGACTCCAAGCCTCTTGGCTCATCCGATAAACTCGAACTCTCAGGCATGAGCCACCTGCTCAAGAGCCTCAAGAGCAACGACATTCGCACCGACAAAGTCGCCGCCGTCCGTGCCCAAATCGAAGCCGGCACCTACGAGAATGATCAAAAGCTCGACACCGCCATCGATCGCCTGCTCGATGATCTGAACAAATAACCATCCCCGAACCGGATGGCCCTCCCAACAACAGCAATGGGGCGACCTTAAAGGGTCGCCCCATTTCTTTATGCCAAGAAGGCAATCGCAGGGTCCGCTTCAGCGGATGGTTCTTCCCACAGATCGGTTATTCCTGGAACGCTACCTTCCGACCGGATGCAACTCACACCAGTCTTCCCGGCAGCACAGCACGTCTCGTTCTGACACGAACACCGGCTCTTTCAACTCCAATTCCGTTGCCAGTGCCTTCGGATCGAACTTCGGCGCCAGATGAATCTCCAGCGGCATGTTCGGCCGCAACTGCCCCACCCGGACAATTTGATGTCCACGAGACCTCAAGAGGGCCATCGCACCGCTCAAGTGCTCGCACACTTCAGTCTCGCTGTACTCCTCAAGAAACCTTTGATGCGATCGCCGCCTGAGGCGCAACACGATTGGCGTGGTAATGGCCGCCAGAATGATTAATACGATCAGGATGATGTCGTTACCGCTGAACATTCTCTCATTCTAGGCGCCCCGGACATTCCCTTTGTCCGACCACCCGCTTCCTTCCAATACGTCCTCTGCCGATCCCTCTTCTCCCTTGCTTGCCCTTCATGGACCTCACAGCACCTCCCCGTTGCCGTTCGATCCCGATGAACGCTTGCGGTTTCGCGGCTCCAACCCCTCGGTTTTGCCCTTCACTTTTCGATTCACAGCAGAGGTTCCCATGCTGCAAGTCCCTGCGAAGGACAACGGACAAACGACCACACGGACAAACCGCTACGTGTGATAATCGGCGTTGATCGTCACGTATCCCTTCGAAAGATCACACGTCCAGCATGTGGCCGATCCGTTGCCCAGCCCGCACGTCAGCACCACCTTCACCTCGGGTGCCTGCAGCGCCTTGCTGGCTGCCGCTGCGTCGAACGCGACCGGACCGCCTCGACGGAACACCGGCGTCCCTTGGAGCGTCAGCACCGCCTTGCTCGGGTCAAACTTCGCATTGGCCTGACCGGCCGCGCAGATGATCCGCCCCCAGTTCGGATCATTCCCATTCATCGCACATTTCACCAGAGGCGAATTCGCGATTGACCTCGCAATGGCCTTCGCCTCTGCCTCGTTCTTGGCCTTTTCCACCCGGATCGTCACGACCTTCGTTGCCCCTTCCCCATCCGCCGCGATCTGATATGCCAACGACTGGCACACCTCGTTCAACGCCGCCGTGAACGACTTCACCGCAGCCGGCGTGTTGATCTTGATCCCCGATGCGCCCGACGCCATCAGGCACGCCGTGTCATTGGTGCTCGTCTGATCGTCCACCGTGACAGAATTGAAGCTCCCATCCGCTGCCGCCTGCATCAACTTCCGCAGCAGGGGGGCTGGGACCTGCACGTCCGTCGTCATGTACGCCAGCATCGTCGCATGCGGCACCGCCAACCTTGGCCCGATCATCCCGCTCCCCTTGCACACGCCCGCCAGCGTCGCCATCTCCTTGCCGACCTTGAACTGCACCGCTGCCGTCTTAC
>JBLNDH010000576.1:0-9836 GCA_050261455.1 Bacillota bacterium | reverse complement strand
CCCCGAGGCGGAACAGGTTCGGGCGAGGTATCGTTATTGAGAATCCGGCGAACGCGGGGCACAGTCAACTCGCCGAAGCGGTACATTTCCGCTTTGCTTTCGACGGCAATACCCGCCGCTCGGATCGATTCGGTCAGATACGGATCGCCCTCTTCGACGACGATGCAGCGATCGACGCTCCCGGCAAACTGGCGGATCGCTTCGATGGGGAGCGGGTAGGTCATTCCCAGTTTCAGGATGCTGGCGGCGGGGCTGGCCTCTTTGGCATGCATGTAGGCGATGCCGGAGGTGATGATGCCCAGGGTCTTCTGGCCTGCGATTCGCTGGTTGAGTTTCGACGTCTCATTCCATTGAGCCATTTCGGCGAGCTTCTGGCGCAGTCGGAGGTGCGCTGGCCGGGCGTAGGCGGGGATCATCACATGGGACTTGATGTCGCGTTGGAAATGGGGCGCAGGCGGCTCCATTCCGCGAGCCCGCGGCTGGACCATGCTCTTGGAGTGGCAGACACGCGTGGTCATCCGCAGCATCACGGGCGTATGCCATTTCTCGGAGATTTCGATGGCGGAAAAGAGAAAGTCATAGGCTTCCTGGGAATCGGCCGGCTCGAGCATGGGCACGCCGGCGGCGACGGCATAGCGGCGGTTATCCTGCTCATTCTGGCTGGATGCCATTCCCGGATCGTCCGCGGAGATCAGCACCAGGGCACCGCTGACGCCGGTGTAGGCGGCGGTGAACAGCGGATCGGCGGCGACGTTCACGCCGACATGCTTCATGGTGACGATTGCCCGGCCTTTTGCGAACGCTACGCCAAGGCCGACTTCCAGGGCCACCTTTTCATTGGGTGCCCACTGCGCCCGACCGCCCAGAGCACTGAACGTTTCGAGGATTTCGGTCGATGGTGTGCCGGGGTATCCGGTTCCCAGCGAGACACGGGAATCCAATGCCGCCAATGCCACCGCCTCATCGCCACTCAACAACTTGCGATCCATGTCACTCCTTGGCATGCACAGGGGGATGAGCCGCCTGCGCCATCGACCTGCTCAATCAGTAGACGCCGCAAAGCCCCATGGTCCGGCACTTCTGTGCCCGGACTCACCCGGAAAAGAAAGGAGAATATCGCGACTGGTGCTATTTTCAACACGCCAGCGGCTGGCGGAGGCCGCTCGGGGCAGCCCTTTTCGTATTATTGTGTAAACCGTTGAGTTGGATAAAATCCGGGTCATCGCTGCGCTCTGATGTCGGCGTGGAAGAGCGATTTGCTTTAGAAGCTGTTTCAGAACCGCTTCTCGGGTGCCCCTGGCGGCTTGCCCGCCAGTGTTCCGTTTCGGGAAACCCGCACTGGCAGCAAGCTGCCAGTGGCACCCAGAAAGCTGGCTCTCGGTTATGAAACCGCTTCTTGGACTTGCGATCATCAGTGATTACAGGAGGACAATCATGCTGAACAGATGCCTGCTCGCGGCGCTGGTGATGGTTTTGCTCTCGACATCCGTTTCGGCCAAGAAAGTGCTTCGGTTGGCGGGTGGAGGGGAGAATCGACTCGCATCGCCACGGGCCTATGAAAAGGGCTTTGAGCAGGACGGCGATGTCTTTCGGTGCGAGAACGCGGATGCGGCAGCAGCTCGCGGGGTGGCGTATCACGTCGTGCTGAACCAGGATCGGCCTTACCCCTTGGTCGCCAGCGCCATGAGCAAGGCGGAGAACGTGACGGGGGGCAACAATCCCGATTACGCCCTTTACCTGGACCTGATTTACACGGATGGGTCGCATCTTTGGGGACAGGCTGCAGCGTTTGATGTGGGCACGCATGACTGGCAGGAGCGTCGGGTCCGCATCATGCCGGAGAAGCCGGTGAAAGAGGTCAGTTTCTACCTGCTGTTCCGGCAGCATGCGGGCAAGGCGTTTTTCCGCGACCCACGGCTGGTTCAACTGACTCCTCCTCAGGGCGCGACGCTTTTCGATGGCACGCCGGTGGAGCTATCGCCCGGGCGAACGGGCTTTTCGGTGCGGGACGTCGCGGCGGATTCGGATTTTGTTCCTTTTGAGAACGGTCAATCGCTCGGGCTCAACCTTGATGTTCAAACAAACGAGCAGGCTCTTGCCTCGGGATTACGTGCCACATTCCATAGTGTCCGTCTGAGCAATCCTGGCGACACCGACCGTGTGGTTACCCTCCTCTATACGCTGCATCTGCCCGGAAGCGGGTATCGCTGGCTCGGCGATTGTCGGCGGGAGGAACCGGTGGAATCGCCGCGGGACTATCGCACGCTGGCCAACAGCCGCTTGTCGCGGTATCCGCTGGCGGCGGTGGCGAAGGACCAAGGGGGCCAAGCCATTGGCCTGGACCTGGGGCACCCGGCAGTCTTCCGCGTCGGGTACAACGCGGGATTCTCGGAGCTTTACATCGCATTTGATGTGGCGTTGGTTCCTGAGAAGAAGTCCGCCGAGCTTCGCTTCTGCACGTTTTCGTTTGATGCCACGTGGGGTTCTCGGGGTGCGGTCGCGGGTCTGTATGAGTTGTTCCCCGAGTATTTCCGTTGCCGCATTCCGGATCAGGGGATCTGGATGCCATTCCACGCAATCAGCAAAGTGGACTATCCCGAGGACTTCGGGTTCAAGTTCAAAGAGGGAAACGACCAGGTGGCATGGGACGATGCCCACAACGTGCTTACATTCCGCTACACGGAGCCGATGACGTGGTGGATGGCGATGCCCAAGGAGATGCCGCGGACGCTGGATGCGGCGGTGGCGCACGCCAAGGAGTTGGCCAGCCAGGGGAATCGAAATGCCCGGGCGCTATTATCCAGCGGCCATCATGATGAGCAGGGCCGGCTGGTTGCGCAGATCCTAGACACGCCCTGGTGCAACGGGGCGGTTTGGAGCATGAACTCTGCGCCGGGCATTGCGGGGGACGTTACGGATTTCAAGGAAAAATGGAACGGGAATCTGCGGGCCAAGCTCTATCCCAACGCGGCTCCAGACCGGCAGCGTGTGGGATTGGATGGCGAATACATCGATTCCAGCGAAGGGTATGTCACGGCAGTATTCGATTATCGCCGGGACCACTTCGCCGCCATGCGCACGCCGTTGACCTTCTCGACCGACTCCCATCGCCCGGCAATCTACCGGGGGCTTATTGCGTACGAGTACATTCGTGGTATTGCGGAGGATGTGCATGGCATGGGGCGGTTCATGATGGCCAACAGCACCCCCGATCAACTCTGCTGGCTGGCCCCCCTGCTCGATGTGTTGGGCACGGAAACCGATTGGAACCCGAACAAGCGATGGCAGCCGATGACCGATGGGGATCTGCTTTACCGGCGGGTTCTGTGCGGGCAAAAGCCATACTGCTTCCTGATGAACACCGTCTTCGACAACTTCCCTTACGAACTGACCGAAAAGTACTTCAAACGCAGTCTGGCCTATGGCATGTTTCCCGGGTTTTTCAGCCACAATGCCGCGGAGGGGCATTATTTCTCGCGGCCGGAGCTCTACAATCGCGATCGGGCGCTGTTCAAGAAATACATCCCGTTGTGCAAGCGAGTTGCCGAGGCCGGCTGGCAGCCGATTACGTTGGCTCGCTCGAGCGAGTCGCATGTCCATGTTGAACGGTTTGGGCGGCAATTCCTGACGGTCTTTAACGATTCGTCGGAGCCGCGCAGCGTCACCATCACCCTGGAGGGCATGACTTGCCGTGAAGCAGCCGAACTCGTGAGTGGTGCGCGGATTTCGTGGCAGGATGGCAAGGCGGAGATCAAGGTTGGGGCTGAAGACGTGGCGGTGCTGGAATTGCAGCAATGATCGCTGGCAGGGAGCATCTCTGGGGCATGGCGCCCATTACGTCTGAAAGCTACGCCGCACCCGCGTTCGCGGCGGGTCTTTTGCTTCGCGCTCCACCTTTGGCGGAAATCGTCCTATACTGACTGTTCTATGCTACCACCACTGGATATTCCGCCTCAGCGAGTACCCCGGCACATTGCGATCATCATGGATGGCAATGGCCGATGGGCGGTTCGCCAGGGGATGCAGCGCATCCTCGGCCACCAGCAGGGCGCCAAGACTGTGCGCAAGATTGTCACCGAATGCGCCCGCCTTCACACCAGCATTGGCGGCCCAGATTTCCTGACGCTCTATTCCTTCAGCCTGGAGAACTGGAAACGCCCGCGTGAGGAAGTGAATTTCCTGATGCACATGTACGTGGAGTATCTCCGCCAGGAACGCCCGACGATGATGGAGAACAACATCCGTTTTCGTCAGATTGGGCGTCTGGACAATCTTCCGGAGCCAGTGATCGCTGAGATGAATCGCACGCTGGAGGAGACCCGAAGCAATACAGGACTGACGCTGGTGCTGGCGTTGAACTATGGGAGCCGCTCGGAAATTACCGACGCCGTTCGCGCCATTGCCCGTGAGGTCCAGGCCGGCCAGCTCTCTCCCGACGACATCGCCGAATCCACCATCTCCAATCACCTCTACACCGCGGGCATGCCCGACCCGGATCTGCTGATCCGCACGGCCGGCGAAATGCGGATCAGCAACTACCTTCTTTGGCAGATCAGCTACGCCGAGCTATACGTCAGCAGCGTTTTCTGGCCGGATTTCAACGAAGCCGAGTTGCATCAGGCGATGCGTGCCTTCGCTGCCCGCAACCGCCGCTTCGGCGCCCTCGATAGCAGCAACACCCTTCGCTGAGGGGGGGTGTCCCCAGTAAACGAGAAACCGCCCGGTGGTCGGGCGGCTTCTACGTACAGGGAACAAAGCGTACCAAACCATGCAGTACCATTTCCAGAAATACCCGACACCCTGCTCGTTCACCAACCCCCAATTTTGCCAGATCATCACCTCCTCCTATAAGATAAGCTCGCTCGGCTGATTGGATCGGAACGCGGCAAGACTGAGGGAGTTGGCAATCCCGGCGCCCGCGACCTGCGCGTTGCACTTCGAGTTGCGTGCGGAAAGTTAATTGCCAGAATAGGTTACATCTCAGGTTTTCTGGAGTCGGCATGGAGCGTGCGCTGCGAAATCGATTAACGTTCGGTCCGATCATGCTGGCGACGCTGATCGGGTTGCTTTGGCTTGACCATATGGTGCAAATCTGGACGGCCAGCCCGACGGGCGCTATGTGGAGGAGCCATGGCGTGGCCGGGGTTGGCATCCTGGCTTTGCTGCTGATCGTCCTGCCGATCGCTACGATCGAATTGGCAGCCCTGTTTTCTGCCGAGCGGATTGAGCCTTATCCTGTGATCGCTTTGGCGGGTTCGTGGTCGCTGGCCATCCACGCTTTTCTCACGCAGTTTCAAGCGTTCCAGCGGGTTTCCGCGTCCACCCTGGCGTTCATCATCGTCTTTGTCATGATCCTGGCCGCTCTGCGCCGTGCCCTGGGCCGCCAGACGCACCAGGCCATCGCGCACATGGCAGGCACGGTCCTGGCCACCATGTACCTGGGAGGGCTGGCGTGGTTTCTCATGGCCCTGCGGGTCAAGCAATCCTCCCGGGTCGAGGGGTTCCATGGCTCGACCATGATCATCCTGATGATCCTGCTGGTGGTGAAGTTCACCGATATCGGCGCCTTCTTCGGCGGTCGGGCTTTGGGCAAACATAAACTCATCCCCTGGCTCAGCCCCGGCAAAACCTGGGAGGGGTTGTTTTTCGGCTTGCTCACCGCCGGCATCGTCGGGGCCATCTGTGCCCGTTGGATCGGTCGCCCCGACTACCGCCTGTTCTGGTGGCAGGGATTCCTTTTTGGGGTGATCATCGGCGGCATCGGGCAATTGGGAGATTTGCTTGAGAGCCTCATGAAACGCGACGCCGAGGTCAAGGACTCCGGACAACTGGTTCCGGGGTTTGGAGGTATTCTTGATATCATCGACAGCCCCCTGCTGGCTGCTCCGTTTGCATATCTGTTGTTCAGCCTTTTCTAAGCAGAAGAGGGATTTGAGAGCCCGCCCCTGCGGATCGCCAGCTAAACGGGAAGCTGCATTCCGCAAATCACTTGGCCAGGGTGGCGACCAACCGCCACACCAGGTGGGGCGACAGCGGCCTGGCCTGGGTCTTGTTGAACTCATCGACCAGGGCATCAAATCGCGGTGTGTAGGGCAGTCGATCGCGCCTTCCCAGATCGTCGCCCACCATTTGCCGTAGCCGCTCGCGTGCATCGGCGTCTATCGCGGGTGGCCTTGAGCGGGCCTCTCCGAGTCGGGGTAGTTTCGCCGCCTTTCTGAGATTCAGCAGGTGTCGCCAGACCTCCTGGCGGGTGGGTTTACTCTCCCGGTGCTGGGCAGAATACATCGCGTATAAGCGTTCGAATTCCGGGGTATACGGCAGATCATCGGCCGTCCTCCCGATCTGTTCGTACAACTTGGTCAGCAAGTCGTTCTTCACCGGAACTCGTTCTTCGACGCCCGCGAACAGCATGCCCGGCTGTTTTCCATCCTCGATCACGCCGGCCCCCGATTGTTCACTAGTGCGGTCCACCAGGAGCATCACATTTCCGAACGGATCCTTGATCGCCGCCCGGTAACCGCGAGCGACCGCAGCCGGCGCTTGCACAAACTGGAGTTTCAATTCTTCTCGCCGGCGGAACAGGTCGCGCACATCATCCACCAGGTAGTACACGGCCTCGGCGGGCAAATCATCGAGCGTATGCAGAACGAGTTCCGTCTCCGATCCGGTGAATCGAAGGCACGCCAGTCGCGTTTCCTCTTTGACCAGTTGGAGTCCCAGAACGTCGCGATAGTACTTGACCGCCGCCCCCAGATGAGACACACGCAGAATGACTCGATCGACCCGCCGCAGCATGCGGCTGATTCTCCCCGCGATCAGGGGATCCTGCAAACAGTTTTGAATTTCCCCGGGTGCTGCCGTGGGCTCGATATGCGGATTTAACCACCGTCCCTCTATCCGCCAACATCCTCGGCGGCGACTCCGTCACTTGCGGGCAGAGGCGGACGGGTGTCCTTTGCGGTTTTGGGGCTCTGCAGGTCCGTTTCTTCCGTCTTTTCGGCCGCGGCGGCTTCCTGCTCTTCCTCAGTCTCCAGTTCCTTCTGCTCGGTCTCCGTGGGGGCATGATACCCGCCGCGGAACACGAACACTCCGCCCGTGAGATTCCATAGCATCTGCACGAGGCGAATCGACATGGTCAAGGCGAAGGCCTGGCTCACCGTCGTCCCGTACTGCTTGGTCAACTGTATGGCGAAGAACTCCATGACCCCCGCGCCCTGCGGGGAGATGGGGATCGCACCGGCCAGGACAATGACCGGCACAGCCACGAAGTAATACGGCAGGGGTAGCGGCAGATTGAATGCCTCCCCGGCGAACATCGCCGACACCACCACTGTCGCATGCACGGGGAAAGTGCCGACCAAGCTCAAGAGGACCACTCCGGGCCTGCGGCGATACATGCTCATGGCGTGAATGGCCTGTTGTACATGCTTCTGCATGGGCAAGCGTTTGAGCAGATAATCCAGGCCGATCGCGCGTCGGATTGGCCTTCGAAATGCCAGCAACGAGACGAGCGTTCCCGCGGTGATAATGGCCGCCCCCAGCGCCACACGCAAGCACGCCCGCGTGGCCGGGTCCTCGTGGTGTTCGGAACGCGCGTACTGGAGGCCGGCCATTGCGCCGCCCATGATCACCAGCGCCAAGAGTCCGATGACCCGGTCTACCAGCACGGATATAACCGCGCTGGTTCGGTGGGGCGTTTGCCTGCTTGCATAGTAGGCTTTGAGTAGATCGCCGCCGGTCGAACCCGGCATAAAAGTGCTGTAGAACTGCCCCACCATATTTAGGACAAATGTGCGCGATTGGGTCAGGCGAATACCCAAGGCCCGCATCAGGGCGTTCCATCGCAGGCTCGTTATGACGAAGGTGATGGGGAATATGAGGATCGATCCCAAGAGCAGGGATCGGTCAGCTAAGTGCACCATGCTGAGCACGCCCACATCCACACGCGGCCGCGGCACCTGCAACTGATACCCGCCAACTACTTGACTGGGCGTGATCCACATCCCTTTGCCCGATTCTGGATCGGCCACGAGGAGCCGGCGTACCTGCTTGAGGTTATCGCTCAAGTCGAGTGCCAGCAGTGTTGTGTGGGCTTGGCCTTGCAGCGTGCGGACGGTCAACGGCGCGTTCTTCCGATCCGGTCGATTCACCACCTCTTTTCGCGAAATAAGTCGTTTGATGCCGCTGGAAGGATCGGCAATTACAAATGTCGCGCTATCTTCGGTTGCAGGCTCAAACAGAGCCGCGTCCACGGGGTGATTGTTCTCGTCGAGAACGGTCACCCGATCGCGAAGCGACATATTAGCGACGACCCACCAGATCCCGACCACGGCGATTCCCCACCGGAGCGAAAACATCACCCAATGCTTGGCCGGCTGTTTCATAGGGGGATGATTCTGGCCAAACTAGGCCATTCAAGCAACAGGCAAACTACCTCCCTTGTCCCTGTAGGAAAAGTCGTTATTGTAGCCCGGCCCGGATTCGGGAAGGGGTAGCTCCCCGATTCTGATGGGATCGGCTGCACGTGATGGTTACGCGGCGGCCCATGGGGCTGTGTTGAGTGCCTTGATTTCACGACCTATATGGAGCTTGCCGGCACGGTGGAATGCCGCCGGCGCTTTGAGAAGGAGTTCGTACACATGGCTTTGATTGCCCCGCACGGGGGAACACTCGTCAACCGTATTTTGTCGGCCGATGCTGCTCGCCAAGCCACGCAACAGGCCGCGTCGCTGCCTTCCATCACGCTCTCCGCCCGCGAGCAATGCGATCTGGAGATGATCGCTATTGGCGCTTTTTCGCCCCTGACCGGGTTCATGGGCTCGGCTGACTTCAAATCCGTCTGCAAGGATATGCGTCTGGCCAATGGTCTGGTCTGGCCGATCCCTGTCACCCTCTCCCCCGCCGACGACGTCGCCAAGAGCATCAAGGCCGGGCAGCGCGTCGCCCTCAAGGATGATCAAGGCCGCCTGCTTGCCCTCATGACTGTCGAGGAGAAATACGCCCACGACAAGGCCCTGGAGATTCCCAACGTCTACCGCACCGAAGACGACAAGCATCCCGGCGTTGCCATCACCCGCAAGCAAGGTGATTTCTGCCTGGCCGGTCCCATTGATGTGGTCACCCCCAACCCGGACCCCGAGTTCCCCGACTACCGTCTCCCGCCGGCCAAGACGCGTGAGGCGTTCGCCGCTAAGGGGTGGTCCACGATCGCGGCTTTCCAGACCCGCAACCCCATCCACCGGGCTCATGAGTATCTCACCAAGTGCGCCCTGGAGATCACCGATGGCCTGCTGATCCATCCGCTGGTTGGCGAGACCAAGGCGGATGACATTCCGGCGGATGTGCGCATGGAGTGCTACAAGGTCCTGATTGAGAAGTACTACAATCCCGCTCGCACGATGCTGACGGTCATGCCGCTGGCGATGCGGTATGCCGGGCCGCGCGAGGCGGTTTTGCATTCGCTGATCCGCAAGAACTACGGCGTCACCCACTTCATCGTCGGCCGCGACCACGCAGGCGTGGGCACGTACTACGGCACGTACGATGCGCAGAAGATTTTCGACCAGTTCGACATTGCCAAGGACATCGGGATCACGCCGCTGAAGTTTGAGCATTCCAGCTGGTGCAAGGTCTGCGAAGGGATGGTCAGCGCCAAGACCTGCCCCCATGGCCCGGAAACGAAGGTCTTCCTCTCCGGCACGAAAGTGCGCGAGATGCTCAAGGCCGGCCAGCGCCCGCCGATGCAATTCTCGCGACCGGAGGTGGCGGATATTCTGATCAAGTGGGCGAAGGGCGCGAAATAGGCGAGACGGTGCGAGTTCAGGAACATCGAAAGC
>JBLNDH010000575.1:0-6722 GCA_050261455.1 Bacillota bacterium | reverse complement strand
TTACCCCGTGGGCGTTTCCTTTGATCCATCCTCAATCGCGATGCCGAATGATCAGAACAGCACCGGCTTCCCCAGCTTCCGCCGGATCACCTGCATCTGTCCCAGGTGCATGAGCTGGTGTCCGGAGAGCAGCATGACCATATGCCCAACCGTCGGCGCGATTTCCTTCATTCGCTCCGGCCCAGGCCGATTCAGATCCTCCGGCTTCAACCCACCCACCCATTTCACTGTCGCCGCTCGCACGTCGCCCAGAATCTCCAACAGCTTCGCCTTGGGCAGGAACGCACCGGCATCATTGATGCCCGCAGTCTTGGCATTGAACTTGTCCGCCAGATTCGCCGGCAACTCCGGACCACCCTCTGGCCGGCAAGCGCCCACCATGCGCGCCTCGCTCACAATCAGATGCCCCAGTTGCCACAACGCATGATTGGCTCCCGGACATGGCCGAACCAGCATGTCGCCATCGCTGAAATCAGCCAGAGTCATCTTTAAAAGCCCAAGATTCCGCTGCAGATTGTCCGCCGTTAGTTCAATTGGAGTCATAGAAAGTCCTTTCCCATAGTGTAGGCCGACAAACGTATCTTTGCCAAATTAACAATTGCTGCAGAAGCTGCAAAATGCTTGGATGTCGGCCAGGCGAATGCTATTATCCAGCAGTTCGCGATAGGCCGCGTTGTGCGACCTGCCGGGGAGCATTCACGAAGGTGTGAGTGTATTTGCCACAGCCTCTTGGCGGGCTCTTGCTGGCAAATCGAGAGGGATCGATCAGCAACTACGAGGGTCCGCATTGGATCTTGGTGCTACACCGAATCCTTTGCAGGAGTGGAGATGCGATCGTTCTGCTGAACTTCCCTTTCCCAGATCCCTATCGGCACAAAGGTGTGTTGGCTGGCGTATGACGACCGCTGAGGGCTGCGGTCATTGGCCATTGCGCGGACTGGCTGAAAATGCATCGATACAGGCCGTTGCCCGCCTATCGGGCGATCAACACCTGGATCGATTGGGAGAGCGGGCACCTGCCCGCCGGTTGGGAGAATTTGTGACTCAGCAGACATTGGACTACGCTCCAAGAGCGGGCCGTCGTATCAAGTCCATGGCCGCGCCGAAACTGGCGTACGAGCCATGCGACCCCCGAAAATACTGGCCCAATATCGGGCTCATCGGCTGTGGAACAATTACCGAGGATCATCTGTCCGCCTACCAGGCGGCGGGCTACAAGGTGGTGGCATTGTGTGACCTGATCCGCCAACGCGCCGAACAGCGCCGCGAGCAGTTCTTCCCCAACGCCGATATCTACACGGATTACCGGCGAATCCTCGAACGCGACGACATCGAGGTGGTGGACATTGCCACCCATCCCGCAGAGCGGCTGCCGATCATCCAAGAGGCGATCTTGGCCAAAAAACACGTCCTCAGCCAGAAACCCTTCGTGCTGAACCTGGATACCGGCCAGAAACTGGTGGACCTGGCCCGCAAGCAGCGGGTGAAACTCGCCGTGAATCAGAACGCTCGCTGGGCTCCCCATTTTAGCTATATTCGCAATGCCATCGCCGACGGATTGATCGGCAAAGTGATGGGGGTCCATCTATCCCGGCATTGGGATCTCAACCGGATCAAGGGCACGCGGTTTGATGAGCTTCCGCATGTCATCCTTTACGACGTCGCCATCCACTGGTTTGATATTCTCACCTGCTTCATGAGTGGCCAGGTCGCCAAACGGGTCTATGCATCCTCTACCCATGCCATGGATCAGGATGCCAAGCAGCCGCTCCTGGCCCAGGCAGTGGTCGAGTACGATCACTCGCAGGCTACCCTGGCGTTTGATGGCAACACACGCTTTGGTGTGCAGGATCACACCTTGGTCTCAGGTACCGACGGTACCATCTCGGCCCAAGAGACCTGTACCTCGCCGATGGAACTGAGACTCTGCACGGCCAGGGGCCTGGCCACGCCCAAGCTCAGGGGAGCCTGGTTCCCCGATGGGTTCCATGGGACCATGGGCGAACTGTTGTGCGCGATCGAGCAGAATCGTGAGCCCGACAACAGTGCGGAGAACAACTTGCGCAGCTTGGCCTTGTCCTTCGCCGCCATCAAGGCCGCCGAAACCGGCAAGCCTCAGATCCCCGGAAAAGTCCGACGCCTCCCGGTGTAGCACGCCGTCAGTATATAATGCGCTGACGACTGTGATTCCCACGGGCCTCGCCGCTGTCAGCGCAAGGCGTATGGCACAAGGAGCCTGCTATGCAGATGATTGAAGCCGTCATCAAGCCGCACAGACTCGACGCGGTCAAGACCGCGCTAGCCAACATTGGCGTCCTCGGCGTGACGGCCGTCGAATGCAAAGGGTTCGGCCGACAGATGGGCCATACCGAACGCTATCGTGGCGCCAAGTTCGACGTCGGCTTTATTCCCAAGATCCTCCTGAAGATCTGCGTAAAATCCGAGGATACCCAGAAGGCGGTCTCGGCGATTGTCGATGCCGCCCGCACCGGCGAGGTGGGCGATGGCAAAATCTTCGTCTACCCCATCGCCGAGGTCGTGCGAATCCGCACCGGCGAGAAAAACGAGCAGGCGCTATAGAACCCGGCCATCGGAACATGATGCCCATGCCTCGTCTGCTTCACCCCCAACGGGGCGAAAGGACCCTCGCCAGCCGCCTATGCTCAGTTGTTGGGCATAGGGGCTTCCCCAGGACGAGATTGCCTGCTTTCCATGCAACCTCTCGGCTGAAACAGAATACCGTACTTCGCTGGTACTAGCCGATTCCAACCCGATACCCCGCTTCCTAGCTCAAATCCAGTCGGCCTCATCATTGGCATGGTTGTTGTTAATTCCTCGGACGCGGAGGAACCAACCATGATGCGGGCTCTGTTGGCGTCCCGACGGACGTTTTGCGCTCTTGTTCTTGTCTCTTCTCTGATCGCCTTAGGGGCGCCTTGCGCGTATGCAGGCACCACGGCTCCTGTTGAAATCAAAGACCTCAAAGACATCAGCAGTGGCGATACCGCCTGGATGCTTACCAGTGCCGCTTTAGTGCTGATGATGACGGGCCCTGGTTTGGCCTTGTTTTACAGTGGTCTGGTCCGCCGAAAGAATGTCCTGGCGACGATGATGCAGAGCTTCATTCTGATGGCCGCCGTCAGCATCGTCTGGGTGGTCGTTGGATACACGCTGGCGTTTGACGCCGGCAATCCGATCCTCGGCGGCTTCCGCTTCGCCTTCCTCCGCGAGGTCGGCGGCGCCCCTTGCGAATATGCACCCACCATTCCCCATACCACCTGGGCGGCCTATCAGATGATGTTTGCCATCATCACGCCCGCCCTGATCTGCGGTGCCTATGCCGAACGCATGAAGTTCAGCAGCATGCTCCTCTTCTCCATCCTTTGGCTGCTGGGCATCTATTGCCCCATGGCCCACATGGTCTGGGGCAAGGGTGGCTTCTTCAACGCCTTCGCCGGCGGCTCCATCCCGGTGCTCGACTTCGCCGGCGGCGTCGTGGTTCACCTCACCTCCGGCATCTCCGCCCTGATCTGTGCCCTGGTTCTCGGCAAACGCCACGGCTATGGCCGAATTCCCATGCCTCCCCATAGCGTCGTGCTGGCCGTCATCGGTGCGACCCTGCTGTGGGTCGGTTGGTTCGGCTTCAACGCCGGTAGCGCTCTCTCCGCCGGCGCTCTGGCCAGCAATGCCTTCCTCGTCACCCACATCGCCGGCGCCATGGCGGCGCTGAGCTGGATGGCTGTCGAATGGTTCAAGACCGGCAAGCCCACCGTCCTCGGCGCCATCTCCGGCGCCGTCGCGGGCCTGGCGATGGTCACCCCGGCCAGTGGCTTCACCACCCCGATGTACGCCCTCGTCATCGGTGCTATCGCCGGCGTCGCCTGCTTCTGTGGCGCTACCGTGCTCAAGCAACTGCTCGGCTATGATGACACGCTCGACGCCTTCGGCGTTCATGGCGTCAGCGGTATCCTTGGCACTCTCCTCACCGGCGTCTTCGCCGTCGGCGCCGTCAACGCCGGGAAGGCCGGCCTTGTCGATGGCAATCCCCGCCAGCTCCTCTACCAACTCATCGCCGTCGCCGTCACCACGGCCATCAGCGTGATCGGCACCCTGGTCTTCCTGAAGGTGGTGGACCTGGTTTGCGGCCTGCGAGTCAGCGAGGCCGAAGAATACGAAGGCCTCGACCTGACCCAGCACGGCGAGTCCGGCTACAACCTCGAAGAAGACGTCTTCGCCATGGCCTCCAGCATCACCCCGCCGACCGCCACCGCCCAAAGCGTTGCCGCCGAGCCTTCGGTCTCGCGGATATAAGGTTTGCACTTCGGCGAAACGCAATAGCGTACCCTACGAGATTCATTTGCGACGGGACATCGGTTGGTGTTCCGTCGCTGTTTTGTTGTAAGGGCGCGCACGGGGAGACCGCTGGGAGCACGGTAGGGGGCAACCGGCGGACCCTGGGGACCTACTGAGGACCACCGTCAGCACACCGGGAGCCACCGTTGGGGGAGCGGCGGAGCGACAAGCGACGAAGGAAGATGACGGACAGGTGACAAATGGGTTCGTTTTGTAGAGAGTAGTTGCCAGTTCGTAGTTGGTCGTTGCCAGAGAGAAATGGGTTCGTTTTGTCGGGTGACATGGCGGGGAGATGACGGGACGATGACCAATGGGTTCGTTTTGTCGAGAGGAGGGGGTATTCGGTTTTCAAAGAACCGCCGGTCCCGGTTGGCCGGGAAGGGCGAGCGGACAGGCCGCTGGAGGTACTACGCTCGGTGGGAAAATATGTTCGGTATAAATTTGGGATGACGGGGTGGGAATCGGGCCGGGGACGGCCCGGCTCGACTGGAGAACGGGGATGGCTGGTAAAGCGGAGGGGCTTGGAAGAGGATTGTTGGGGAGATCGCTAATGGGTGGGGCTTTGCTGGGCTCTGGCCTGTTCGACGATGGTTCGGATGGCATCGACTACGGCTTTGGGTTGATCGAGGGGGATGAGGTGGGTGCTGTTGGGGAGGGTGGTATGAATGCTGTTGGAACAACGGCCGGCCAGGTCGTTTTGCATCTGGGTCCAGGCGGATTCCCATTGGGTCCAATCTTCGGGGGGGATGCCGGGGGGAGGGGTTTTGCCCAGGTCGCCGGCGGTAAGCACGGCCAGGGGGACTTGGGGTAAGGGGTCGGCTTGTTTGAGTTGGATGGCGCTTTCTTCGAAGGTGTCGCACTCGCTGCAGATGGCGCTGACGAAGCTGGTGCGGGATCGGAGGGCCCGGTCGATTGGCTGCATGGAGGCGGGGAGTCTGGGATTGGTGGAGGTATAGAAAAGGCGGACGATGCCGAGGCGGGTCCAGGGTTTTTGAGCGTGCAGAGCTTGCGGCCATTGGGCTTGCAGGCGTTTCAGGGATTGGGGCATGTGGGAGGCCTGGTCTTCGTGGGCGGAATCGAGCAGGACCAAGCCGGCGACTTCGTTGGGATACTTCTGGGCAAAGAGGCGGACGTTGTAGCCGCCGAAGGAATGGCCGACGAGGATGTAGGGGGCGGGGATGCCGGCGTTCTTGAGGAGGGTGTGCAGTTCGCCAACGATCTGGCCGCTGCTGCGTGGGAGAGGGCCGGGGTCGCTCCAGCCGACGCCGGCGCGATCGTAGGAACAGACGCGGGTGAATTTGGCCACCTCGGGTTGAACCAGGGACCAGTTCAAAGAGCAATCGCTCAGGCCGGCATCGAGGATGACGGTGGGGGAGCCGGTGCCGGTGGTGTTGATGTGAAGGCGGTAGCCGCCGATGTCGACGAGCCGTCCTGGCGGGGGATAGCGGCGGGCGTCGAGGGCGGAGGCGATGGCTTGATAGGCTACGCCGGCGAGGGCTAGCAAGACGATCAGCAGGGGAAAGGCGAAGGCCAGGCGGGTGAGCCAACGGGAGAGGAGGCGGCGTTTGGGAGGCTGATTCACGGGGGATTGGGGCGGTGTGGTCATGGAGGGCCTTTCTGATGCGAGCGATGAGAATCCATGGACAGGAAATCGGATTCCGCGTGGGCACGCCGGGGGGCGGTTTGAGCCCGGGCAGTCCAAGAGCAATATACCACTTATGGTATCGCTAGCAAAGAGACGACAGGTGGGGTCAGCCGCTGATGGGCCAGGCAAACGGTAATTGTCATCGGTTCCAGTGTTCCTTGAAGAACTGCACAATGTCCTTCCTGACATCGTCGCTGATGGTGTGACCGATGCCGGGATAGGTCTTGCATCGGATGCTCGGGGCGGCAGCCGCCAGCACCTTCTGCGTGGCGTTCCATCTGTCGGGCATTTGGCGCCTGCCGAATAGTCTCCAGATCTGCTCCGAATCTTTTTGGGGATAACAATCCGGATACTCCGTGGCGTCGGTGGTCTCCAGTTCTCCCATGCAAAAGAACTGTGGGACTCTGTCGTACTCCGCTTTATTGAAGTCGCTGTCAGTAAGCTCCTTCAGATCCGCTACGCCGATCGGATAGCAGAGGCTCTCCCCTTGGTACTCCGAGAGGGGATAGGTCGTGATGCCTGCGATGCCCCCCGCAAATGCGGCCATCACCCGTTCAGGATGCAGGATGGTGAACCTCTGGGAGAATTTGCCGTCCGCGGAGAAGCCGGTCATGAACACCTTCTCGTCCACTTTGATGCCATTGAGTGCAAGCCCCTCCCGGGCATCCTTGATCATGGCGACCAACTGGAGATCCACTCTCGCGCGTTGGCCCTTGGCCACCAA
>JBLNDH010000574.1:0-9581 GCA_050261455.1 Bacillota bacterium | reverse complement strand
ACCGCTGCCCCGCCCACGCGCAAGCCCGATTCCAAGTCCCGCTCGACGAAAGTGCGATCATCAGGGACCAAGTAAGGCGTAGCCTATTCGGTTACCCGGTGCGACAACCAGGCGATGCCCATCAGCAGCAACAGGGGAAAGCCAATCTGCCACACAATACCCGCGTAGCCGCGTGCCATCTGTACCAGAGCAAACTCGGAGGGGGTCATCGCCCGAACCAGAAAGGGAGATGCGACCACATTGATCCCAACCAACAACAGGATGACCAGCATCCCGACAAACACAATCAGCACCCAGGCCCGTGTCCTGAGCGGCCGGCCACTCCTGCCCATGGTCATACACCAGAACGCCAGCCCCGCAAGAGCGACGATCAGCGTCAGATAATTCATTCCTGCAACCAGCCAACCCAACTGGCCACCTCGGATTCCGCTGTTGAAGCCCGCATACTGGGTGATCGCCGTAACAATGTTGGCCACATAAGAAAGGAGTTGATACGCCAGAATCCCGGTTGCCATCCACTTCAGGCATACCGTCCAGGGCACGGCGGCCCGATTACTCGCATAGCCGAGCACTGGACCCTGATTCGGCCCCATCTCATTCTCACGGGTCTGTTCCATGGGGTAGCCACCTTCCCCAGCGACCGATTCGAGTCCGCGATAGATCTTGATCAGACGATCTCCGGCGGCGTCAAAAACTCCGGAATCTGCTGGAGCTGCCCACTCCGATCCACGCACCCGATCGTGGTGGTGCCCTCGGCAATCTGGATATCGCCGCGTTTCAACTCATAGGCATGATCGATCCGCACCGAGGTCTGGCGGACAATCCGCGTGTGCAGCGTCAGTTCATCATCAAAGCGAGCCGGGGCACGGTAACGGACCTCCGCCTTGACCACAACGAAGAAGACCCCCGCCTTCTCCAAATCAGCATAGCTGTGTCCCATCGCACGCAGCAGCTCAATGCGCCCGATCTCGAAATACTGAAGGTATCGGCTATGGTGCAAGTACCCCATGGCATCCACCTCGGGGTACCGCACGCGAATGGTTGTCGTATGCTCGTTCATCCTGTTCCACCATCCGTAAAACGGCCCTAATTCTCTCCTTGACCGGTGATTTCCGCCAGCAACCGGAAAAAGCCCCGCTTGCGGGCGGAACTACTGGGGCTCCAGTTTACCGGAACGCTCTGATACCCTTCATCAAATCCTTCGCCTTTCATACGGTAATCAAAGCAGCCCCAGCTGGCATACTTGCCGATGGCCGCCAGAAAGTTGTTGTCCGGCTGATCAAAGTTGAAGTGATCGTCCTCATTGAACAGGATCGGCTGCCCGCGATAGCTCTTCAGCGCCCGGCAGAGATCCACCATCTGACGGATGCGGCCCGGATCCCCGACGCCGTTGCCATGCATCAGCAGGAAATCCGCAACCTCGGCCACGTTCTCCGTCGGGATCGCCCCGCCGCCAAAACTGGTCGAAACCAGCAGACGCCCCGCCGGGCTATTCACTTTCCCCTTGGATCGGCCCTGAACCATCTGAATCAGCTCGTGGGCCCGCGCTGGCTTGACGATCGCATGCTTGTAGCTGGCCACGTCGCACTCGTTGGAAATCTCAACCAGGACATTGCGGTACCCTTTGGCCAAGACCCAGTCCGTTGCGGCCTGGGCAGCCTTGATAATCGCCTGCTCATCTCTGAACCGCGGCTCCTGGCCAAAATAGAAGTAGCCGAGGATCGGCACCATTCCGAGTTCGTCGGCTTTGTCCAGAATCTTCTCCAGGCGCGCCATGTAGTCCGGCCGCAGCGTGCCATCAAACTCAAAGGCAGAATTGATCCAAGGCTGCTTGTTGCTGTACCCCTGCGGGCTGCCGCCTTGCAGGTTGATCGTAAACGACAACAGGCCCGCCTTACGCCACGTGGGCATCGTCGCGACAAACTCACGCGTGTTGCGATCCGCATCCCAGGGCCCGTCCGGATAATTCCACAGGCGGCGTGTCTCCGGATTGCGATCATCAAAAATCCCCTGCACCAGGCGTGCGTTCAACAGCAACCCCTCGATCTTCATGCCCTTGTACTGCCGCCCAACATAGGTGGGCTGTCCATTGATCAAGAAGGCCTGCTGGTTGATGGACACGACGGTCTGGCACTGCGTCGCCGCCTTCCCCGGAGCCTCTTCCGCCACGGCCAGACGTCCCAGCCAAACAGGAGAGAAGAGCACAACGGCCATCGCCCACAAGGGTATAGGGTGACAGTGCGAGATCATGATGACTAGCATTGTAGAAAAGCAGCCGACCCGACGATAGTGCAGCAGGCTGCCACGCAAGAGAAACGGACTTGGTGGAAGACGGAAGCTATGAGGCTGGCCTCCTCCGCAATGAAACTGCGGATTGAGCCATAAGCCGGGCATTTCATCAACGGAGGTATCCGATGTCACGCTTGCTTGTGTTTCTTGCGGTCCTTTCACTCCTGGCCGCCCCTGCAGCCATGAACGCGGCTGAAAAGTCCCGGGATCGGGCCAAGAGCAAGGACGAAAAGCAGGATGAGAATCAACCGGGTCCGTCCGAGATTCGCAAGAAAGCCGAGCGGGCCGTCGCTCGGAAAAAGGATGCCGCCACCCACACGTATCACAGTGGAGACACCGCGAAGTTCATCCCCGCGGAGTTTCCCTCGGATCTCAACGACGCAGACATGCTCGACGGCATCGTCCTGGGCTGGCTTCGCAGCCAGCGAATCGGGCTCGGGGACGACCTGCCCGCAGGCTCCTACATCGTCTATCTCCGGAAGGTGAACGTGAAATGGCACGTCTACTATACCGACGAGGACGGACACATTCAGCAGCGATCAAAAGACGTCTCTTACGACAAGGACAAAGACTATAACCCGCCATCATTCCGGCAAAACGGAGCGGCCATCGGGTATTCACACTGGGAATTCACCTTCTGACCCAAGCCAATCCGGCAATTCGCCCCGCGGGAAAAACTTTGGAGCCCCAAGCCGGCCCGGAGCGTAGCGCAGGGCCGGATCTTCTGCGATATCAGATGGATCCGGCCCCACGCTCCGCTCCGGCTTGGGAAACATCCCCGGAGCATGCCCGCGTGTTTTCCCAAAAAGTCCCGGCACACCCTCCGGCAAGACTGCAGTAGCGCGAAATTGACATCCCCCCGCTGCCACCGTATAAGGCAACCCTGCTTGGGGCTGATTTGTCTTCTTGCTGAAAAAGCGTCATCCACAAGCGCGAATGGAACCGCAACGGGCACGAGTGCTCGCTCATCGGGGCTTCCACTGGGAGATCACACGCATGAAGCGATGCTGGATGTTTCCGGGGTTGTGTCTGATGCTGGCTGCCCCCTGGGTTCTGGGCGCCGCCTCAGCCGATGATCTGGCCCTTGGCGCCCTGGACTTCCGCCTCGTCGTCAACCAGGCCAAAGATAAGGTCTTTCCCGCCGTCGTCTTCATCAAGTGCATCTCCGAGAACTACGAGCGCGGCGAGAAAGCCGCGCAGAGCACCGCAGGCAGCGGCGTGATCATCTCGGACACCGGCGAAGTGCTCACCAACTGGCACGTCATCGACAAAGCCATTGACATCCGGTGCCTCCTCCTCAATGGGCAGGCCTACGATGCCAAAATCGTTGGCTCCGATAAAGACACCGATCTGGCCCTGCTGCAATTGAAGCTGCCGGAGAAAACCCCGGCCCCCCGCGGCGCCCCCATCGGCAATTCCAGCGTGCTGAAGGAAGGAGATTTCGTCATGGCCATGGGCGCCCCATGGGGCCTGAGCCGGTCTGTCTCCATCGGCATCATCTCCTGCTCCCAACGCTTTCTGGAAGGTGCCAGCGAATACAGCCTCTGGTTGCAGACCGACGCCTCCATCAGCCCGGGAAACTCCGGCGGCCCGCTGGTCAACACCTCCGGCGAAGTCATCGGCATCAACGCCCGCGGCGCCACGGTGGGCGGCGACATGGGATTTGCCATCCCTTCAGACACGATTCGCATCATTCTCCCTCAGCTGCGCCAGTTCGGACGGGTCAACTGGAGCTGGACGGGTCTGCAGCTTCAGCCCCTGAAGGACTTCAACCGCAACATCTACTTCGAGGGCACCCAAGGTGTAATCGTCTCCGATACCGATCCGGAAAGCCCTGCCCGCCAGGCGGGCATCCTCGCACGCGATCGCATCATCCGCATCAACGGTGCCTCCATGAATGCCCTCACCGAAGAGCAGCTGCCCGCCATCCGCCGGCAGCTCGGCCTGTTGCCCAAGAAACAGCCCGCCACGATCGAACTCCTGCGCGACGGCAAGCCCATGACCGTCCAGATCACACCCCAAGAAAAAGGCAACGTCCAAGGCAATGAACTGGATTGCCCACGCTGGGACCTGACCGTCAAGACCATCAACCAGTTCGATAACCCCGATCTGTATTTCCATCGCAAATCGGGCGTCTTCGTCTATGGGATCAAGCATCCGGGAAATGCAGCCATGTCCGGGTTGCTCCCCCAGGACATCCTCGTGAAGATCAACGATAAAGAGATCACCACACTGGCTGATGTGAAAGCAATCCACGAAGCCTCGCTGAAGCGCATCGCGGAGAACCCACGCCTCGTCCTCACCGTGCTCCGACATGGGCTGATGAAGCAGGTGGTCATCGATATCTCGCGGGATTATGCCAAGGAGTGAGCGGCGAGCGACGCTTCGCCTCTGCAGGTTTGTCTCGGCAGGCGATCAACTCGCCATATCCAGAAAGGGGTAGCCATGAACGTTCCAATCCAGAAAAAAACCATGATTCTGCGCTCGCTGTCCACCGGGACCCTCGTAACGATCCTGCTGCTCCTCTCGTCCGGGTGCGCCACAACCAGGAAGCCCCACCCGTCGATCGATCTTCAAATAACCATCGTCCAGCAGATCGCTCCCTCGCTGGTCACGGTTCAGTACACCCTTCAATACGATAAAGGCGAGTCTCCTTACGGCAGCGGCTGGGCCTCCCGTTGCCCAAACTGCGGGCGGTATCACGGCGAGGACGTTGATCAATATGTGCAGCAGGAAAGGCCTCTGGAGATCAACGGATTTCTTATCTCCTCGACACGAGTGGTCTCCGCCGATCTGATGCTCCATCCCCGCTTCATCAAGTCCGTCGCGGTGCGGTTCGGCCAGGAAGTGGTCGATGCCCGTCCCGTCGCATACCCCAAAGAGCAGAATGCGGTCATCCTCGAGCTGGCCAAGCCGCTCAAGGACACCAAGCCGCTCGCGTTCGACCCGACCCGGAAAGGCCCGTATCTGACCTTGACTCGCACACAACTCCCCGGCGATTGGGCGACCAATATCGGATCCCTCTCTACCGCCATCACCACCACCGAAACCGGCCGGCGTTTCATTGCGACGCCTTCCTATTGCCTCATCACGGATCAGTCCGGCGCCCCGGTCGCCTTGTCCATGAATGATGAGATCCCGGCCGATGAGACCTGGAAGACTGCACCCGAAAACTGGCCGGCCTACACAAAGCCCCAACTCGATGCCCTGGTGGCCGGCCTCGAAAAGCAAACCAGCGCCGCCATCGTGCGCGTGGCGTTGGGGTTTCGCAGCCCGCGGTCCAGTTCACTGCTCGGCCGATTCAGCCACAGATCACGCGATGAGGACGAGAACGCCATGCCCCGCGACGTGCCCGGCCTGCGGCTCGATCGAAACCGTGTTCTGGTCCTTGCCCATCTGAAGCCCAATGTGACCGCACGACTCGAACGCATCACGCTCTACCCGCCCACGGGCAAGGCCCTGCCGGCCAAGTTCACCTGCACCCTCGCCGACTACGGCGGATTCATCGCCACCCTTGAAAAGCCCCTGCCCGACGCCCTTCCCCTGGCCTCGACCGACATCCGCGATGCCGCCGACAAACTGCTCTTCGGAGCCGAGATCCGCATCCAGGGCGAAAAACGCACCGCCTATATCACCCATCGGCGTATCGCCAGTTTTCAAGTCGGCTGGCATCAACAGATTTACCCCGAGCTTCCGGGAACCAACCAGCATGTGCCCTTCCTGCTCGATGCTCAAGGCGCCCTCTTGGCCATCCCGATCGCCCTGCGTCAGAAGGCCTCCCTCGAACGCCAATGGGACCACGAGTCGTCTGTGTTGACCGCCGCACGCTATCTCGATCCCGTCATCCGCGATGCCGTGGGCAAAGCCGATCCTGCCAACGTGCCCCTCAGCGAGCAGGACGAGAATCGCCTGGCGTGGATGGGAGTCGAACTGCAGGCCCTGAACAAGGAACTGGCGCAAGCCAACAACGTATCGGATCTGACATCCGACGGCCAAAGCGGGGCCTTGGTCACCTACGTACACCCCGACTCCCCTGCTGCCCAAGCGGGCATCGAGGCTGGGTCTATCCTCCTGCGACTCTACCCCGAGGATCAACCCAAGCCCCTGGAAGTAAAACTCGAAGACTATTACGAGAGCGAGAATTTCCCCTGGGATCGCTTCGATGAAGTCCCCGAGCAGTATTTTGAGCAGATCCCCCAACCCTGGCCCTCCGCCGATAACTCGCTGAATCGCGTTCTGACCGAACTGGGAGTCGGGAAGAAGTATGCCGCCGAGTTCTTCCATCATGGCCAGCTGATCAAACGCGAATTCCAGGTTGCCGCCGGGCCCACACATTATGATTCCGCCCCGCGGTACAAGGCTGCGGCGCTCGGCGTGACCGTCCGAGACCTGACCTATGAAGTCCGACGCCATTTCCAACTCAAGGCCACGGACCCCGGCGTCATCATCTCCAAGGTCGAACAAGGGGGCAAAGCCTCCACCTCAGGGATCAAGCCCTTTGAAATCATCACTCACATCAACAACCAGCCTGTGATGAATGTCCAGGAATTCCAGAAGTTCTCGGAGAACCAGACAGAACTGCGCCTCTCGGTCAAACGGATGCTCAAGGGACGGCAGATCAAGATCTCGCTTCCGGCCAGGAAGGAGGGGTCGCCCACGACCAGGCCGGCCGACCAAGGCGAATGAGCTCAGCCTTGCAAGCCGGTGGTTGCCGCTCTTGGGAGGCAGGTCTATACTTAATTTGAAGAAATAGCCGTATCTGGATCCCGTTTTGAGGTTGAAACATGGCCGAGGCGACAACCCAGGTCCAAAGCCCCCCCTTGCGTGAGCGGGTGGAGAGCGTGATCAATATGATTCGCCCCGCGGTACAGGCCGATGGCGGGGATATTGAGCTGGTGGATGTCTCCTTGGAAGGCGTGGTCCAGATCCGGTTTCACGGTGCCTGCATCGGCTGCCCCAGCGCCAGCATGACCCTGCAGATGGGCATTGAACGCAGCCTTCGCGAGAAGGTTCCCGAAGTGACGGATGTCATTCCTGTGGCGTAACCCCGGCAAATTCGATTATGACTGATCCCGAATCATGGATGCGGCAGGCTCTGCAGTTGGCTGCCGAGGCCGCCCGGTTGGACGAGGTCCCGATCGGGTGCATCGTAGTGCATGATCCCACCGGGACCGTTGTCGGGTCCGGCTACAACCGGCGGGAGATCGACCATGACCCCACCGCCCACGCAGAGATCATGGCGATGCGCCAGGCGGGCCAGGTGTTGGGCCATTGGCGGCTGCTGGATTGCACGCTGGTGGTGACGCTGGAGCCTTGCCCCATGTGCGCGGGGGCGATCGTGAATGCCCGGATTCCCCGGCTGGTTTATGGATGCGAGGATCCCAAGGCCGGTGCTGTCCGGACGCTGTATCAGATCTGCGAGGACGCCCGGCTGAATCATCGCGTGCAGGTGACCGGCGGCGTGTTGGCCGAGGAGTGTGGCCAGGTGCTTCGGGACTTTTTCCGTCAGAAGCGAGAGAAGGTCGCGGACACGCCGGAGATCCCCACCATTTTGACGCCTGAGCTTTAGGCCCTGCCTCTTTGCCCCTTTCATCCGGGGCGTCTTTGGGTTATCTGTGTTACCCATCAGGAGAGAATCAGCATGAACGTTCTTGTTGCCGGCGGTGCAGGATACATCGGGTCGCATACGGTCAAGCGTCTGAAGGAGGCGGGACATCAGCCCGTCATCTATGACAACTGCTCGCGCGGGCATCGAGCGGTGGTGGACATTCTCAAGGTGCCGGCAGTCCTGGCGAATCTGGACGATCGGGCGGCGCTGGCCAAGGCGCTGCGGGATTACCACATCGACACGGTGATGCATTTTGCGGCGTTTGCCTACGTGGGGGAGAGCGTGGAAAAGCCGCTGATGTACTATCACAACAACGTGGCGACCACGATCAATGTATTGGAATGCATGCAGGAGGCGGGGGTCAACCGGTTCGTTTTCAGCAGCACCTGCGCAACCTATGGCAATCCGGAACGCGTGCCGATGACCGAGGATGAGAAACAGGCGCCGGTGTCGCCATATGGGCGAAGCAAGCTGATGGTGGAACACATCCTGAAGGACCTTGTGGCGGCCAATCCCAAGTTCATGTTCGCGGCGTTGCGGTATTTCAACGCCAGCGGGTGCGCCATGGATGGGTCGCTGGGCGAGGATCATGATCCGGAGACGCACTTGATCCCGGTGATCATGCAGGTGGTCTTGGGGCAGCGGCCCCAGTTGCAGCTTTTCGGGACGGACTACCCGACGCCGGACGGGACGAACATTCGGGATTACATCCATGTGGATGATCTGGCGGATGCGCATATCCGGGCGATGGAGAAGCTGGTGGCGGGGCAGACGATGTTCCTGAACCTCGGCACGGGACGGGGATTCTCGAATCGAGAGATCATCGCGGCGGCGGAGAAGGTGACGGGGCGGAAGATTCCGGTGAAGGAAGGGCCGCGGCGGGCGGGGGACGCGGTGGCATTGTATGCGGACCCGGCCAGGGCGAAGCAGATGTTGGGGTGGGAGGCCAAGTACAAGGACCCGGAGACGATCATCCGGTCGGCGTGGAACTGGTTCTCCAAGCACCCGCATGGGTATGAGAAGAAGGGGTGAGGGGGACTGACTGAGGACCGTGTTTGGACCGTCTTGGGCACACCGGGAACCTCCCGGGAGCCACCGGGAGCCACCGGGAGCCACCTTTGCGTGAAACGTAAAACGTGAAACGTGAAGGGGTTGACTCGTTTCGAAACAGCAAAACGGTGAGAGTGAAGAGGGAGTGACGGAGTATCGGGGTGACGGGGTAACGGAGTAGGCGCGCAAGGGGGGTATGGGCGAGGGTGGGAAGAAACAGGGATAGGACGAACCAAGCGCGCATAAGCAGTGCCTCCCTATACACGGGGGTATTGCGCGAAAAAGGGCTTCTGGGCGCAACGGTTTTTAAGGAAATGGAAATTTCCTGGGGAAAAATCGAAAAAAGAACTTCGGATTTTCGCCAAAAGCGCAACGCTTGGGGCGGCGGCTGAAGCCGCCCCTACGAAACTTAATGCAAAAGGGCGTGAAGCACGCCCGACGAAACTCAAGCAGCCCTGTGGCGTCAAAAAGGATGTATGAAACAGAACGTTTCCAGGCTCCTTGGGCCGCTGGTGTTAATGCTGGGTATGGGGATGGAGGGGCCGAGCAGTGGTTTAGCCGAAGCTGGGGCTGCGCCGGCTACGACTCAACCTTTGCCCACCGCCGATGCGATTCAGCGTGTCCGCGATGCGGC
>JBLNDH010000573.1:0-13198 GCA_050261455.1 Bacillota bacterium | reverse complement strand
GTACTACGATCTATAGCGTACGGCTGATTGCGACCATTACGGACAGCGACGGCAATACCTTTATGCGTCCCATCACCCTCTCGGTAGACCAGAGCGGCAATCCCACGGTGCCGCCGCAGGGCGGGTTGGGTGACGGGCGTTTGGAGGGTCCCGGCGGCAAGCATGGCCGGGGTTCTGGTAGCCCCTGTGGCTCTGGTGGCGGTGACTCCAGTGATTCCGACGCGAGTGGTTCGACGACCACGCGTTCCAAGTCCAGTAAATCCAAAGCCAGTCCAAAGACCAGCACAACGCGACGTTTCCGGGTCTGATGACCGCGTTGTGACCTTTGACGAAGGACGCCGTTGCAGCGGGGCAACCTATGTGGGTTGCCTCGCTCTGTTTCGGAACAACTAGAGTGCGTTTGAGGGATGTGGGAATAGAAAGCCTGCAAAACGCTACAGTCTCCATGGATTCCTCTTTCGTATGTGGGACGATGCGACGCAAACAGAAATCTGTGGGTCATCGTTCGCCTCTGCCGATGAGGAATACTCGGTATGAGCCAGCAGGCTTGGTGTCCCCGCCCCGAGAGTTCATGGCCATTTAGTTCAGGAGCGGCCAACTGTACGAATGAGAGCCTCATGTGGTTGCGAGGCCATCATTTAGGAGCGGTTTCAGAACCCAGGTTGGCTGAGATGTTGTTCCTTCCCTTGAGGTTCTGAAACTGGCTCTTGATGGGAGATTCCTATGTGGCAGCACGGTAAAGCGTATTCTTCCCAGAAGCCGTTTTTCGGCGCCGCAGGTCATTGTGGGGGCAATCCGCGGCTGGAGCATTTGGAAGGTCGCTTGCTGTGTTCCACGGTTCCCAATGATTCCAACTACTCCTCGGAGTGGGGGTTGCAGGCCATCAATGCCGCCGGGGCGTGGGATACGGTGACCGGGTCACGCAAGGTGGCGGTGGCCGACATCGATACGGGCCTCGACTACACGCACCCGGACCTCTACCAGAATGTGTGGATCAACCAGGCAGAGATTCCCTCGGCGGTGCGTTCGGTGCTGACCGACACGGATGGAGATGGGCTGATCAGCTTTATCGATCTGAATGCTTCGGCGAACGTCGGCAAGTTTGGCATCCATGATCTGAACAAGAATGGTTATATCGACGCCGGCGATCTGCTGACGCGTTACAAGGCCGATGGCACCGGCGGTTGGGAAGATGGCATTAACGGCGCGACGTGGAAGGGTGAGACGGCTTACGTAGACGACATCGTCGGCTGGGACTTTGCCAACAACGACAACGATCCCTTCGACCACGATGGCCACGGCACCCACACCGCGGGCGTCATTGGCGCTACCGGCAACAATGGAAAGGGTGTGAGCGGGGTCAATTGGAGCGTCTCGCTCATATCGCTCAAGATCTTCACGGACCGGGGTAAGGCCGCATCCGATCCCGTTATCGCGACGGCCATCCGCTACTCGGCAAATGCCGGCGCGAAGGTGTCGAATAATTCCTGGGGCGGGAATACCGGCAAGGCGGGGGACGTGATCTACCGGGCGATCAGCTACGCCGGCGACAAAGGACAGGTGTTCGTTGCCGCGGCGGGTAATGATCAGGCCAACAGCGATGTCTCGCGATGGCGTTCGTATCCAGCCAGCTACGACTTGGCGAACATCATCTCCGTGGCGGCGATCGATCGGACGGGAAGGCTGGCATCCTATTCGAACTACGGCAAGACATCGGTGGACGCGGCCGCCCCCGGCAACAGCATTTTGAGCACCCTGCCCGGCGGCAAATATGGCACCATGAGCGGGACCTCGATGGCAACGCCATTCGTGACCGGCGCGGTGGCCCTGCTGCTTTCGCAGGACGCCTCTCGCAGCGTCAGCACCCTCAAGTCGTTGATCCTGAAGGGCGCGGACCAGAGTACGTCGCTCCTCGACACGAGCGTCTCGGGCGGCGTGCTGAACGTGGGCAACGCATTGGCCGGCAAGGCCGGAAACACCGCCCAGGCAGCGACCAATTATCCGGATCCTTGGCGGCGCCGCGACTCCTTCTGGGGTCGTGGCCCAGGTGGGAGCAGGCGGGGCCGTTGGTCGTTCAGTAGCGATGCCGGGCGAGTTGCCAGTGCCTCGGCATCAGACCTTGGACGCTTGTTCCGCGACACAGAGCTCGCGTTTGCATAAGATGAGAGAGGGATGTACCAGCGCGGCTTCGACCGTGTAATGCTGGATAGAGGACATGACGGTGATCTTTGACCCACGGAGGCCATTGGGAATGTCAGCCGCAGATGCGGGTGGCGGGGTTGTCGCTGCGCCGACGGTCGAGGAGAAAGCGAATCCGGACGAAGCGATGTTGCGGAAGTACGCAGAAACGTGCTCCGAAGAGGCTTTTGCGGAAATCGTCCGTCGCCATGCCGGCTGGGTGTACCATATCTGCCGGCGGAACCTGCAGGATTCGCACCTGGCCGAGGATGCCACGCAGGCCGTGTTCCTCCTGCTCTCGAGAAAAGCACCGTCCATCAAGCCCGGGACGCATGTGGCGGGGTGGTTGTTCCAGGCTTGCCGCTACGTCCTGGCCGACATCCGCAAGCACCGCGCCCGTTACCAGCGGCGCCAGGAACTGGCTCGCCAGATGGCGGTGTGTCGGGTTATGGACTTTTCCCATGCGGATGCCTCGCCCGATCCGGAACTGTCGGAGGCACTCGATGAAGCGATAGCGGGCCTGCGGGAGAGCGACCGCCAGGCCATCCTCATGCATTTCTATGAGGAAATGACGCTTGGCCAGATGGCGGCGCAATTGGGCATCAACCATGAGGCGGCCAAGAAACGGGTGACCCGTGCGCTGTCACGCCTGCGCAAGCGACTTGCGGGCAAGGTCCGGATCACCGGCAAGGGCATGGCGGTTCCTGTCGCCGTCGTTTTGCTGCTTCTGCGTGCTCGGGGTGCAGAAGCCGTATCGGCGGATCTGACGCTGGCCGTGGCCAAGGGGGCGACGACGCCGGGCTTCTCGTCAACGCTGGCGGAGATAATGGCGGAAGGAGTTCGCCAAGCGACAATTCGCATCACCAGCAGGCTTTTGAGCACCCTGGCCATGACGGCGGTGTCGTCCACCCTGTTCATCGGCATGGGCCTGTCGCTGTCTTCCCGCGATGTCGCCGATCGCGGGGCTACACCGAGCAGGGCGACAGCAGTCCCGGTGCGAGTGGCGATTGCAGGTGACGGGGCAAATCATACGCCTGCCGTTTTGTCCAAGGCGGCGGCAGCGGTTTCGCCTTTGCAGCCGTCGCCTGCGAATTTCACCAATGATGCGTTGGAATCCGGAACATCGGATTTGTACAGACATCCCTCGGAGACGACCGCTGCTGCAAAGCCCGATGACTCGGCTGAGGCGCGGGCGGAGGAGGTCAAGACATCCCCGGATCGGCCTGCAGACCGGCGCGTTGCAACCCCGCCGCTTCCTCCTGAAGTAACGGAGAGTTCCACGGGGGTGGCCGGCGCCGCCGGCGGGGCTGCGGGCAGAGTGTTAATGCGAGTTACGCGATTGCCTGACTCGCCGCAGCTTTCGCGACCTGCCAGTGCGTTGGCGGCGCGAAGAGCCGTAGCCGTCGTGGTGCCCTCATCGCTATCCGAGACACCCTCGCTCGACCGCGAGCCCGGTGCTGATTCGCAGCTGCCGGGTGAGCATTCTGCACCTCCTCGGCAACCGCCGCCCCGTCGTAACCCTCCATTTGGATGGTGGCGAGGCGGATTTTTCGTGAATCTGCCAATCCACTGGCCAGGCATGCTATTTCCACATGGCAAAGATATGCCGCCCCTGCCTGCTGATTTCAAGTTTGGAAAGGATCGTCGCCCGTATGTGAAGGGCGGGGGAGATCGGGAAGAGCCATCATCGCACGGCGGATCTTCCATCGCCGTGCTGGGGCATCGCGATGGTCGGAAGCAAGCGGCGGAGCTGGGCTCGTGGATGCGGGGATTCCCTGGGCATGCCCAGAAGTTCGATCCGGACGATCGCTGGGGGCGGGATGGAATCTGGGCCGACGTGCATGCGGGCAGAGAGGATTTCTGGGAATTCCTGGCAACGATTCCGCGGCCTTGGAGGCATGAGGGCGTCCATTTCGATGCGGGCTTCAGAGAAACGGACACCTGTAGGTTCTTTGCGGACGATTGGCCTGTTCGTGATTTCGCGAATCGCGGGTCCGGCATGGCGTTTTCGTCACAGGAGGGCGAGCGAGGCACATCATTATTTACGCATACGTCGGCCGTTCCGGAGCCAAGTGTTGGCGTTTGGGCATTCCTCCTGAGTGTGTTCGCCATGGGCCGACGCAGGGCGCGACATTGAAGTGGATGCTTGGTAGCAACGGAGGCACAGAGAGAATCGGAAGGGATCTCTCTGTGCCTCCGTGATTCATTCCGTTACGCGCTCTTGATCTCGCGGTAGGGGATCTTGCCTGATTTTATCTCGACGAATGGCTTGCCGTCTTTTACGCCCACGGTGCCATAGCCGGTGGCGGTGGAGAGGAAGCAGCGGAAGTCGCCCTTGATGCTCGGACGCAGGTAGAGGACCTGATCGACGGCGTCGTACCAGGCGCCGCTGAGGCCCTGCAGCAATGCATAGCTCGACATGGCGCGGGCGTACCAGTGGCCGCACTCGTATTCATTGAAGGGGTTGCGAATTCGGCCATCATAGCGGTCGCGGCAGACGCGTACGATTTCCAGGCCCTCTTCCACCAGGCCCATCAGCATCAGATGCGAAGCCACCTGGTATTCGATGCCGGTCCAGACCTCGTTGGAATAGACGAACGGCAACGAGAGCTCTCCGCCCTTGGGCCAGGTGCACAGGAGCACGCCGCCCTCGGCGCCGCAGGCGTAGCTGGGCCGCTGCGGATTGGCGTGTGCCGTCAGGTCGCGTTTGAGATTGTACTTGTGGACGGCGCGAACGTGGCTGGTCACCTTCGTAGCGTCAAGCACCTGGCCGACACCGCAGACCCGCGCCAGCCAGGAGCCGAGCACGCCATCGGTCAGGCAGCCCGTGCCGTATTGGTATTTGGGCCCTTCTTTCTGCAAAAGAGCCAAGGCTTCGGGGGAGTAGGCTCCGCCGAAGCTCTTAACCTCGGTGGGATTCTTGGCCAGCAGATTTCGCCACTGGATTTTCTGGATGAAGTATTCGCCGTCAAAGAGTTCCTGCTCGGTCCTTTGGATTCCCTTGGTGAGCAGCTCGGCATAGGACGAAACGTTTTCGCCGAGCGCCCGGCCCATATTCACCACGGCCTGAAGTGCGCCGAGATAGAAGCTGGTGCACATGCCGTCGGGGCCCCAGAATTCGATGTCGTAGGTATTGTGATGGGGCTCTTCAACCCAGCCCTTGCGGCCGGGATCCCATTCCTGGATGCAGTAATCGAGGCTCGCTTTGATTCGGGGCCAGAGGCGGCGCAGCCAAGGGGTGTCGCCGCTGAGACGCCATTCGCGGTGCGCCTTCATGATGCCGCCAAGCTGCCCATCGGCGGCGGCGTGGAAATCGTGCACGAGAGGACGAATGGGCAAAGCACTGCGAAAGGCCTGGTGTCCGCGATCGTCCTGCGACGGGCCAAACTCCGTCTCACGCAATGTGCGCTCCAGGGCGGGGAACAGGTGCGGAATGGCCTGGGCGTAGTTCCACACATGCGTGCAGGACCCATGGCAGCAGCCGGAGTTGTCGCCGCAACCTTCCCAGGCCCAGAGCTTGCCGTCGGCTTGGCGAAGCACGGTAGGGGACTTGAGGATGGTCAGATTCGCAGCAACGGCGTCGATGACCTCCGGCGGCAGCGTCGTGTCATAGAAACAGTCGCTGAATCGTTGGGTATTCTGGCGAAGCTCGGCATAGTGATCGCGCCAGTAGGCGGTGACTTCGTTGAGGTCGGCAAATCGCCCGGCGTACCAGGGACGGTAGGGGCCTTGGAGAAGCTGCGTGCTCGGCGACGCCTGCGGGTCCGGGCCGATGCGGAGATTCGTCTGGCCAACGTACCACGCCAGCCGCAGCACGATGGTCTTGGAGGCTCGCGGCGCGAGCGTGAATGGAACAAAGAGGGTTGCGCCCGGCGAATGCCCGCCTTCCGTGAGGGGCGCCCGGTCATAGCAGGCCCCATCGGCGATGTCCTTCCACGCCATGGTCAGGGCGTCAAACCAGCCGCCGCGGAACCAGGCGTGGTTTACTTTCACGGCCGGGTCGTCCACGGTCGCGGAAAAGGCGCCTTCTTCCCACGGCTTATCCTTGCCCGGCGCTCCCCAAAGCATGAACCCGTTGGGGACCGCCTTCACCGCTTGGGCATTCTGACCGAGCGCCATGAAGTTCTTGGCGTTCCATGAGAAGACGGCTTCGAGGGACTCGCCGGTCTTGTTCGTGAAGCGATACTCCAGCGCGGCCACCGGCAAGCTGGAATTGTCGGCGTCGCCGGGCTCAAAGGGGCTCCAGCCGGTGACCTCGACCTCCAGCGGCAGATCGTGATCGGTGAGTGTAACGGCTGCAAAGGGAAAACGGACGCGGAACCGCGCTTCGCGGAATCGTGGCAGGCCGAAGGAGGCTCCCCCTGCGCCGTTGCCCGTCCCGGGCGAACCGAACAGCTTCCACCCCGGCACGGGACCTTCCAGCACACGAGCGGTCTTGTTCTTTCCCTTGACGGAGATGGCTGCGAACGTGCAGGGCTCGTTGAAGACCTCCGGCTTGTTACGCAGCGAGAAGTGCGACAATGCCCCGGTGCCTTCCAGGCAGATCATCCCGGCGCCAAGGCCTCCCATGGGGAAGGCGACCCGATTGAGATACTCTCCGCTGTACGTGCCATGGTACTTGGGTTCTGTACGTGCATTGGCCGCCTGGGGAGCCTGGCTACGGGTTGCGTCAATCGCTTCCGCGGCGGCGGCGTGCGTTTCAGCGAGGCTGGCGGCGCCCACCGCTCCCACCGCGGCGACCGAGAGCTCGAGAAACTCGCGCCGTTGCATCGACGACGGCTTCTTGGGGCTGCGTGACATGGAAAAGTCCTTTCGGCTACGGGTTGTCAGTGAATCGTGTATCCGTTTGAGGTCGGATTCATTATTGTTTCCGCAGTCTGTAACCCTTTGTATGCGGAAATCAAGGTAATGTTGCGGCAACCATTGCCCATGCCAAGGGTAGAACCGATAGACATCGAGATGTGGTAGAATCAGATTCGCAGAACAACGAGCAAGACAGATACTGGGATTCTCAGCGGAAGGCTCCATACCATGATCAATCATCAATCTCCGGCTAATGGCCAATCGCGTCGCGATCTCCTTCGGAACACGGTGTCAGCTCTATGTGCAGGTGCGATTGCCTCGTCGGGTCTTCTGTCCCATGCGGCGGAGGGCCAATCATCCGTCGCGGCCAAGACGGTGGTGGGTTCGAACGTCTACGGCTGGACCCAGTATGCCCAGCGAGATGGCAAACCGTTCGATGTGCAGAATGTCATCTCCGCCTTACGCGATACCGGGTATGACTATCTCGAGAGCTTCATGGACGTGGGGAATCCCGACAACAACGGCAAGTTGGCCGATCAGTTCAAGGCCAAGGGCCTTCAGCCCGTGAGCATCTACACGGGTGCACGTCTGCACGAAGCCGGCAAAGCCAGTGGGGTTGTCAAACAGGTTCTGGCCGCGGCAAAGGTCTGCCAGCAGGCCGGTTTCAAGGTCATCAGCTGCAACCCCGATCCGATCGGCCGCGAAAAGACCGATGAGGAGCTGAAGACGCAGGCGGCGGCTTTGACCGAGCTCGGCGAAGGTCTCCAAGAACTGGGCCTGAAACTCGGCATTCACCATCACATGCCCGAGATGGCCAACAAGGCCCGTGAGTTCCATTACAACTTCCGCCATACCCAGCCCACGCTCGTCGGTTTCTGCTACGACGTGCACTGGGTCTGGAAGGGCGGCATCATGCCCATGGATGCCCTCAAAGAATATGCCGATCGCGTCGTTACCTGGCATTTGCGACAGAGCCGCAATGGCATCTGGTGGGAAGATCTCGACACCGGCGATATCGACTACACCGCCGTGGCGCAGTACGCTCGCGAGCACAAGATGCCCCGCCGGTTTACCGTGGAACTCGCCCTGGAAGAGGGCACGAAGATCACCCGTTCCGTCGTGGAAAACCACCGGCGGTGCCGTGAGTTTATGAGGAAGGTCTTTGAAGCCTAAGAAGCTGAAGTTCATCGGTTGCGAGATCATCTACCGCGAAGCATGCCACCTTGCGGCCAGCAGTCCGCATCGCGTGGATGTGGAGTTCCTGCGCAAGGGGCTTCACGATCTGCACACGCCGGATATGGTTTCGCGCGTTCAGGCGGCGATCGATGCCGTCGATCCCGCTGCCGGATATGAGGCGATCCTTCTTGGCTATGCCCGCTGCAACAATGGACTGGTCGGCGTGCGCGCTCGAAACCTGCCCTTGGTCATCCCCCGCGCCCATGACTGCATCACGTTCTTCTTCGGCTCTCGCCAGGCCTTCAGCAGCTACTTCAATGCCCACCCCGGAACGTATTACATGACCACCGGCTGGTCCGAACGCAACCTCGGTGAGGACTACGCTCGTCCCGCCTATGGCCAGCAAGGCGTCATGGGAAAACTGGGCCTGGCCGATTCCTACGAACAGCTCGTCGCCAAGTACGGGAAGGAAAACGCCGACTACATCCTGGAAAGCATTGGCGACTGGCGTAAAAACTATTCCAAGCTGCTCTACCTCAAAATGGACGTATGCGACGAGCAGCCCTTGATCGAGCAGACCCGCCAGGAAGCCCAAGACCGCGGCTGGGAGTTCGAACTGCGCAACGGCGATTGGACACTCCTGAAAAAGCTTTTCACCGGCCCGTGGGATGACGATTTCCTCATCGTCCCGCCCGGCGGCATCATCACCGCCCGCGACGACGAGCAGATCGTGGATGCGGGTTGATGGACACCCTTCTCGTGTACACGCTCGCCCCTTTGAGGCATAATGCCCAAAGGGCTCGGCATGCCATGTCTGAGCATTACGGAACAGAGGAGAATTCATGAACCTGGCGGGCCTTGATGTACTGATTGTCGTGGTCTACCTGGCTGCGATCATTGCCATCGGCTTTTATGTGAAGCGAAAGTCGGCCTCGGGGCTTGAGTCGTATTTCCTCGGCAGCCGCCAACTTCCCTGGTGGATGCTGGCGATGTCCGGCTCCTCCTCCTACTTCGACATCACCGGCACCATGTGGATCGTCTCGCTGTTGGTGATGGTTGGCCTGAAGGGGATGTGGATCCAGTTCATGTGGGGATTCATTATCGCCGCCTTCTACATGGCGTTCATGGGCAAATGGATCCGTCGCAGCGGCGTCATCACCGGCGCTGAATGGATGGTCAAACGCTTCGGTCCCGGCCGGCAGGGCGACCTGGCACGCCTCTCCTACACCATCTATGCCATCCTGACGATCTCCGCACTGTTGGGCTATACCGCCGTCGGCATGGGCAAGTTCGGCGCCGAATTCATCCCCTTGCCCATCGATGACGCGATTCTCAAAGAACACTGTTGCGCCGCCCTGATCATCGGCATCACCGGCCTGTATGTGGTGGTGGGGGGGTTCCGTGGGCTGACGCTCGTGGAGTTCTTCCAAACCATCATCCTGACCCT
This sequence comes from Bacillota bacterium, assembly GCA_050261455.1. GTDB lineage: Bacteria > Planctomycetota > Phycisphaerae > Tepidisphaerales > Tepidisphaeraceae > JAPLNB01. The sequence goes on along the minus strand of JBLNDH010000573.1, from coordinate 3,594 downwards.
CGGTGCGATCATGGTGGCGTACCTGGGCTTTGCCGCATTCCGCACCACCAACATGGCAGCCCCTCCGCCCGCCGATTGGTACAGCCTCTGGCCCACCTGGACGCTCGATCGCAACGTGCCCGCCGGCTCGGTCTATGACGTCAAAGGTTCGATGTACTACATGTTCGGCGCCATCGTCATGACCTACGTCGCCAAGGGGCTGCTGCTCTGTGCCAGTGGCCCGGAACAGCTCTACGATTTTCAGAAGTTCCTGGCCGTGCGAAATCCACGCGAAGCCTCCCTTACCGGCATGCTTTGGGGCGTCTTCCATATGGTGCGATTCCCGATGGCCATGGGCATCGCCGTGATGGGCATCGTCGGGTTTGCTGCCGAGCCGCAGCTGCTGATGAAGATCAAGACCGATCCCGAGCGGGTCCTGCCGGTCGTGATTGCCCACGCCCTGCCGGCTGGCCTGCGCGGCCTGGCGCTGGCCGCCCTGATCTCCGCCTTCATGGGCACCTTCAGCGCCACCGTCAACGGCGGCGCCAGCTACCTCGTCCGCGACGTCTACCAGCGGTATTTTCGTCCCCGGGCCAGCGATCGCGAACTGGTCTACGCCAGCTACGCCGCGTCAATCCTGTTCATCCTCATGGGAATCGCCATCTCCCTGCGGGCCAAGTCCATCAATACCATGTTCACCTGGATCATGGCCACGCTGGGCGCCGGCGTCCTGATGCCCAATGTCCTTCGCTGGTATTGGTCCCGATTTAACGGCTGGGGCTACTTCGCCGGCACCGCTACGGGCATGGCGCTATCGTTGCTGCAAGCGATTCTGGAGAGCAATAAGCTCATCGATCAGCCCGTCTATGTTACGTTCCCGATCCTGGCCCTGAGCGTTATGGTGGTTGCGATTATCGTGTCACTGCTGACGCCGCCCACGGACGATCAAACGCTCAAACGCTTCTACCGCGATGTGCAACCCGCCGGTGCCTGGGGCCGCATCGCGAAGCTGGTCCATGCCGAGGATCCCACCTTCCGCAAAGAGCCCTTCGCCATCGATCTGCTCAATGTCTGCCTGGCCGTCCCCTGGCTTGCCTCGCTCTACACCGCTCCAATCCTGCTGGTAACGCACCAGATGGTTGCCGCTGCCATCGTCGGAGCCGTGGTCCTGATCCTGAGTATCGTCCTCTGTTTCACCTGGTGGCGGCACCTGCCCCAAGCCGAGCAGGAAGCCCCACAAGCCCCCGAACTGGAGAAAGCCGCCATCTGAGAGCTTTTGGTAAATGACCTCTTATTTACCCCGGAGACACGGAGCGATGGAGAAGAGAAATCCGCATTGCCTCCGTGGTTCATTTCGTGAAGAGTGTCGAGGAGATGTTTCATGCCGATGAATAGCCGCGAGCGTATCCTGTCCGCCCTCAACCACGTTCAGCCCGACCGCGTCCCCGTCGATTTCGGAGGCCATCGCTCCAGCGGGATCATGGCCATTGCCTACCGCAAACTGCGCGATTACCTCGGCCTGCCCAAACGCCTGCCGCGCGTCTACGACATGATCCAGCAGCTGGCGATCATCGATGAAGACGTCCTCCAGCGATTTGGCGTCGATACCATCGAACTCGGCCGCGGCTTCTCCCTCGAAGACCGTTTCTGGAAACCCTGGCAGCTCCCCGATGGCAATGACTGCCTTATCCCCGCCTGGGTTGATGTGCGAAAAGTCGGCGACGATTGGATCATCTACAGCCCCACCGGCCGCCCCGTCGGCATCCAGAAGGCTGGCTCCCTCTACTTCGAACAGATCCATTGGCCCTTCCTCGACGGCATGCCTCAGGATCTCTCCTGTCTGCCCGAAGCGCTGGCTGAGGTGAGCTGGTCGGTGCGTACTCCCCCTGGCCCCGATGCCGACCTCGCCACCGGCGCCAAGGCCCTTCGCGCTTCCACCGATCGCGCCATCATCGGTTTGTTCGGCGGAAATCTCCTCGAAACCGGCCAAATGCTCTTCCGCAATGACAACTTCTTCATGCTCTTGGCCGGCGAACCCGACCAGGCCCATCGCTTCCTCGACACGCTTGTCGAGATGCACCTGGCCAACCTGGAAAAGTACCTCGCCGCCGTGGGTCCCTACATCGACATCATCCTCTTCGGCGACGACCTGGGCATGCAAACCGGCCCGCAGATTTCCCCGCAGATGTACCACGAGTTTTTCTATCCGCGCCATCGCGCCCTCTGGCAGCGCGCCAAAGAGCTGGCCAACGTGAAAGTCATGCTCCACTGCTGCGGCGGCGTTCGCGAATTACTCAATGACCTGATCGACGCCGGCCTCGACACCATCAACCCCGTCCAGATCACCTGTGCCGGCATGGATCCCGCCGGTCTCAAGCGAGATTTCGGCTCACGCCTCTGCTTCTGGGGCGGCGGCTGCGATACTCGCGAAATCCTCCCCAAAGCCACCCGCGCCGAGATCCGCCGCCATGTTCTTCATCAACTGAAAATCCTTTCGCCCGGCGGCGGCTTCGTCTTCCAACAGGTTCACAACATCATGGCCGACGTCCCCCCGCAGAACATCGTCGCCATGTTCGACGGCGTCGCGGAATTCCGGCGATGCTGAGCTTCCCATCGATCACGCCGGGGCCCACTCGCCCCGGCGTTCGGCCTCGGCCGATCAACCCCATCCGCGACATTCCACGCAAAACATCGGTGACATCTCTTCCTCTGAGCGGGGTACCATGAACCTGTCTCGAGGAGGTGTCGCCTATGCGTGTCGTCGAAGTTGATGTCGGCCCCATTATGCTCGAGCCCGGCGAAGGCGTTTGGCTTGGCGTCCTGGGCGATCTGTATCGATTCCTCGTGACCGGCCAGGGCACCGACGGCGCTTATGCAGCCATCGAAATCAAATCCTTCCCCGGTAATGGCCCACCCCCGCACATCCACCATCGCGAAAGCGAGACGATGTACGTCCTGGAAGGCCGATTCCTTCTCACCTGTGGCGATCGCTCGATTCACGCCACGCCCGGCGCTTTTGTTCATGTGCCTGCCGGCATGCTTCACACCTTCAGGAACATCGGCTCCGAACCCGGCCGCCTGCTCGTAATCATCACCCCCGCTGGCCTCGAACGCCTCTTCGAGGAAATTGGCCAACTCGTCGAAGATTCCTTCTCCGAACCCCCGGTGGATCCCATCGCCATCCAGCGACTCCTCTCTCTCGCCCCGCAATACCACCTCGAGATTCGCCCGTAGTTATGTAGAGCAGATATTGCGCCTCGCTCTTCTTCATCCGACAACCTCCCTCACTCGCCCCATCGTCTCCCTACACGCTTGCGGTTTCGCGGCTCCAACCCCGCCCCTCCGCCGTCTCTGACCCCTGGCCACTTCCCTTTCGTCCTTCCGATTTTGCACTTCAGACTTCGAATTCCCCGGTTCGGTCTTCGATTTTCCCTTGCGATGGCACTCTGCGGCCCGCCCGCTTGCCCTGGCCGACCCAACGTCGTATCCTTCCCCCTCTTTATTCCCGAAGTTGTTCATGCAGCTCAATCCCCAACAAGAAGAAGTCGCCAATCACGTTCACGGCCGAATCCTCGCCCTGGCCGGCCCAGGCTCCGGCAAGACCAAGACCCTCAC
>JBLNDH010000572.1:0-7947 GCA_050261455.1 Bacillota bacterium | reverse complement strand
TGGCGTTGCAGACAATAGATGAAGCCGGCAATGGCGATGAAGACCAGCAGGAGGCTGCCGAGCAGGAGGCCGGCCACAGCGAGCATCACGGAGCCCGTCATGCCGGTGGCGTAGGCGATGGCGGTGGCTTTGTAGAAGCCCAGTTTAGGCCAGAGGGCCGCCTGAAGCATTTGGCCACCGTCGAGGGGATAGATGGGCAGGAGGTTAAAGAGCAGCAGGAGATAGCTGGTGACAAAAACCCAGTGGAGATAGAAGGCAGCAGCAGGCCATGAGGTTGCCTCCGAATGAGGCAAAGGATGAAAGGGATTGAGGGGGAGGGGATGACCGGTGAGATACCAGAGGGTTGCGCCCGCGGCGATGCAAAGGGCTAGATTAGCCAGGGGACCGGCCGAGGCCGTAAAGAAGGTAGGCCAGGGGCGGTGCGGGGGATTGGTGTAGGCCAGGCCACCCAGCGGCCAGAGGAGGATTTCTTCGGCAGTGCCCCCCATGGAGCGGGCTGCGAAACAATGGGCAAATTCGTGCATGAGGAGCATGAGCGTGAGCATGCCCATGCTGATGAGGCGTTGGTTGAGGTCGTAGCCTTTGGTGTAGTCGAAGATGAGTGTCAGGCCAATGAAGAGGATCAGAGAGGTATGGACCCTGACGCGTATGGCAAACCAGCGGCCCAGGGGCAAGGAACCGTTGAGCATCACCACGAGGGGATAGAGGATCCCTGCACCACCGAATTCGCCCCGATTGTAGTCCCGGTCACGCCAACTCATGTCCGACTACGCCATCGAAAAGGAACTGGCCTGGCCCGGGGGCTAGGCCATCAGGTTTTCCCGAAGAGCCGCTCGTACATCAGCAGGGTAGCAATTGTCTTGCCATCCTGAATCTGGCCTGTACGAATCATGTCGATCGCCTCCGTGAAATGGGTCGGCATGGCTTCGATTTCCTCGCCCTCTTCCAAGGCTGGGGTTGCTTTTTGAAGATCATAGGCGGCGAAGATGTACATTTTCTCGCTCAGGATGCCCGGGGAGGCGTAGAAATTGCCCAGGGGTTTGATGCGTGTGGCGAGGTAGCCGGTCTCTTCCAGTAACTCGCGGCCCGCGCAATTCATGGGAGCTTCGCCTTTGTTGAGAGTTCCGGCGGGGAGCTCGACGAGGATCTGGGAGACGGCGTACCGTTTATTGCGGATGAGCAAGATAGTGGCAGGATCGAGGAAGGGGAGGATCACAACGGCCCCGGGATGGACGACGACTTCTTTGGAAATGCGTTTGTCCTGCTCGTCGGCCAGGTGATGGACCTCGAGACGGATCTTGTTGCCGGTGTAGATGACTTGTTTTTCGATGAGGTGATAGGACATTTTGGCGATTATACCGGGAGCGGGGGAGAGGGGTCAGGGGGTAAGGGTGGGCAAGAAAGAAGCGTTGACACATTTGGAGGGTATTCCTAAGATCCAAAGCGTCATTCAGTTAACAGAGATAAAGGAGCGGTCGCGATGGCCAGCGAGCACATGAAGGAATTCACCGACCAGAATTTTGAAGCAGAGGTTCTCCAATCCGAGCAACCTGTGCTGGTGGATTTCTGGGCGGAATGGTGCATGCCATGCCGGATGCTGGCGCCGACGATTGAGAAGCTGGCGAGCGAATATGCGGGCAAAGTGAAGGTCGGGAAGGTGGATACCGACGCCAACCGTGACACGGCGATGAAGTATGGGATCAACGCGATCCCGACGGTGATCCTGTTCAAGGGCGGCCAGGTTGCCCAGCGGTTTGTGGGGCTGCGTCAGGAGCGGGATTTCCGCGAAGCGATGGAAGCAGCCCAGGCGGAATAATCTCTTTTCGAATTGCGTGAATCGAGGATGGACGCGCCAGGGGTTGAGTTGTGCGCTGGAGAAGAGGCACGAAGGCACTTAGGCACGGAGGCACGTAGGGAGGGACAAGGCGAATGGGGGTGGGAGTGCGGTGCGCAACACGGGGACGCAGGGATGAATCCCTGGGCTTGTATGGGGTGAAGCACCATGGGGCGAAAGCGGGCCAACTCGACTTGCGATCGAGAATTACCAGGGGCATCCGAAATGCGGTTCGGAAGGCACTTGGAATTCGGGTCAGTCTTTTTTCTGGCGCACTTCGAAGAGGGGATTCCTGAGCATCAATTTGGCGGTGGGAAGCTCTGACTTTTTGTCATCATTGAGCGTCTCAACCGACTCAGTCACCGGCACTTCGGCTGGGGCGGGGTCGGGGCGATACAGGCGACCCCCAAAGGCTTTCATGTACTCAGTCCAGTTGCCGTCGGCATTGGAGACGTTGTCGCCGCGGGTAGCGGCCAGGGACATGTTCAACTTGGCGTCGAGGTTTTCGATGTAGTGAACGGCAATGGCTTCGGGGGTGCAGGGCGGCTTGATGGCGCCGAATTCGGGAACGCCATGGTGGCTGATGATGATGTGCTGAAGGGAATCGATCAGCGGGCGAGGGATTTTCTCGCCGAGCATGGATTCGGCAAGCTTGGCCCGTTCCTCGATCCAGATCGCCGATTTGACGATGTGACCGACGAGTTGGCCGCCGTCGCTGTAGCCGAAAGCGCAGTCGTAGGTGAGTTCCCAGACTTTGGCGATGTCATGAAGGAAGAGGCCGGCGATGACCAGATCGCGGTTGAGCCGGGGATAGAAGCGGCAGATGGTGTCGGCGACGTCGATGGAATTGAGGGTATGCTCGAGCAAGCCACCAAGGAATGCATGATGGAAGCTCATGGCGGCGGGTGCATGGCAGAACTTCTTCATGAAGTCTTCGTCATCCAGATAAGCGTGGACAATGGCGGCCAAGTGGCGATTCTGGATGCTGCCCAAGAGTTCGCGGAGATGGGCGCCCATCTTGGGGATGCTCCGGGTGGTATGGGGAACCAGATCGGCCAGATCGAAGGATCCATCCTTGACCGGCCAGAACTGCTCGATGATGAACTGGAGGTTGTTCTGGTAGTTTTCGACGCGGCCGCGAATGCGGACGAAGCCGCCGTCGGGAAGCATGCTGAACAGCTCGCGTGAGGCGTTCCACATCCGAGCGGTGATTTGGGCGGTACGATCGGAAAGGAAGGCCTTGATGAAAGGCTTTCCGGTAGTGGTGGCGGAGAGCTGTTTGTCGGTAACAACGAGCACTTCTTCGACGATATCGCCCGGAGCGCAGTCACGCAGATAAGTTCTTCCCATGCCAGGGTTGTACGTAATGGAAGGGCTCGGCACAAGGGGAACGGGGCAGGGAATGACCCAGGACTGAATCCGAAGCGGAAATGGGTCCGCGAAGCCGCGATCGCGTAGAAGAGAAGAAGGCCGCGAGGGTAGGGTCGCGGCCTTGCATCCAAGGAGAAATATGGCTCGATCTTATTTGCCGCGGGTGAAACGATCGTCAACGGCTTTCCAGTTCACAACGTTCCACCAGGCAGTGACATATTCGGCTCGACGGTTCTGGTACTTGAGATAGTAGGCATGTTCCCAGACATCCAGGCCGGCAACGGGGAAAGCGCCGTCCAGGAGGGGGGAGTCCTGGTTGGCGGTGGAGATGACCTCCAGCTTGTTGTTCCGCTTCACCAGCCAGGCCCAGCCGGAGCCGAAGCGGCCCATGGCGGCCTGGGTGAACTGCTCCTTGAACTTATCAAAGGAGCCGAAGGCGGTGTTGATGGCATTAGCCAGGTTGCCGACGGGGATGGGGCCGGGCTTGTTGGCGGGATTGAGGATCTCCCAGAAGAGACGGTGGTTGTAGTCGCCGCCGGCGTTGTTGCGAACGGCGGTCTTGATGGACTCGGGGACGATCGCCAGGTTGTTGGCCAGCAGATCCTCCAGGGATTTGCCTTCGAGTTGAGGGGCCTTCTGGATGGCGGCATTGAGATTGTTCACGTAGGCGGCATGGTGGCCATCGTGATGGATTTGCATGGTCCGAGCATCGATGTAGGGCTCGAGCGCATCGGTCGGAAACGGCAGTGGAACCAAAGTGAATGGCATGAGTAAACTCTCCTTCGCTTAATTCGCTGCAAAATAGTACCGATTTCCAAGATAACGTTATGCAGCTTACAGACTCGGGTCAACGGGATTATGGATGCGTTGGGCAGTTGATCGGTTACAATCGCCGGGCCGCGCACCCAGGGAGCACTATGTGGCAGACGTACCGCAAACGATTGATGTTTACGCAGATGATGATCTTTGGGGTATGCGCCCTGCTGAGATGGGGAGTGGACAGCCCGTGGAGAAATGTGGGGGTGTTTTTCGTGGTGATGCAGATCAGCGCGGTGTTCGGGGCATGGTATGGGACACGCCTGGGGCGGCGGATTCAGGAACAAAATGAGCGGCTGCCGTTGGATCGGCAGTAAGAGGCAGGGGTCAGGGGAGAGGGGTCGGGGGTCAGAGGTCCAGGGGCGGAAGCAGACGAGGCATGGGCATCACGTTCACGGGAAGAGAGATTGGCAAGTCGGTGTTATTTGGACTTGTCGCAGGGGACTTCCTGGAGCACGGGGGATTCCTTGTCCTTAAGGGAAGGCGAAGGTTTGCGGTCGGCGGCATGCTCGGCCTTTTCGATGGCGACATCACCGAGGGCTTTGTGGCGTTTGTGCCGCCACCAGATGTAGAGGATGACCAGCACAATGACGATGGACAGGCCGAGGAAGAACCAGTGCTTATAGGGCTCGACGACCTCGGTCATGAATTTTTTGGGATCGCCAACGGTTTTACCCCCCCAGTGCCCCAAGGCGATGAAGAGGCCGCCGCTGACTAGAGCAGCCAGGCCATCGGCGATGAAGAACTTTGCGAAATTGAAGCGGATGGTTCCGGCGGCAACGACCATGGCGCCGCGGATGCCGGCGAACAGTCGGCCGACGGCGACGACCCAAACGCCGTAGCGATCGAAGAGCTTTTCCGCTTTTTCGATGCGGGATTGGGTAACGTGTTTGCCGATGAGGGGGACCTTGGTGATGTTGAGGCCGTATTTGCTGCCGAGATGGTAGAGAATGCAGTCGCCGCCGATGATGCCGCACCAAGCGGCAACGGAAGCGAACGCCAGGTTCATCTTGCCTTGGGCGACGAAGAAACCGGCCAGAGTAAGGGGGATATCTTCCGGGATAGGCACGCCCAAGCCACAGGATAAGAGCATGCCGAAGAGCAGCAGGTAGCCGCCGGCCTCCATCCAGCCTTCAATCTGAGTCACGTCGAACAAAGCGAGCCATTCCATGAAATCAACTGCCTCAACTGTGGAAAACAAGAGCGCCCACACATCGTACCCTGGGCACGGAGAATCGCATTATGGGGCGATGGCCTTCGCATGCAAAGCGCGGAAACGAGGAAATCGTGGGCAAGGCGACCGTACACGGGCGTAGACAAAACCCAGGGAACAGGTCCCCTGGGGGGTTAATCTGGCGGCTGAATGTGCATCTGGAAAGAGGCGTTAGATGTAGTACATGGCTTGTTGGCCGGTGCTGGCGCGGGTCACGTGTTCCAGCAATTCCTCAAGGGTCATGTTGTCGAGGACCTCGTCGGTGGCTTCGGTGAGTTTGCTATTGATGAGGCGGACCGCAATTTTGCCGGGAGAGGTTTCGGTGACGGTTTCCTGCTCTTTGAGGGTCAATCGGCCTTCAAGGCGACGGATGATGTCACCGACGCGGATTTCGCGCGGGGCGCGGGAGAGGCGATAGCCGCCACCGCTGCCGACTTTGCTTTCGAGGAATCCGCCGCGGCGGAGGGCCAGGAGGATGGACTCGAGGAACTTATTGGGCAGGTCTTCCTGCTCGGCCAAGTCTTTTGATTGCACGTAGTTGCGTGGCCAGAGTTGTGCAAGCTGCACCACAGCGCGCAAGCCATATTCCGTTCGTTTCGATAGGCGCAAGTTCAACTCCCAACAAATCCTATCGAAATACTACGCGGTTTAAGCGTGGTGTCAATTCCGGGGGCGGGAGTCGTGGCATGGGTTCACCGTTGAGCAGGGGTGAAAGAGGGATGGGCGGGAATACTTGTCGACCGGCAGGGGTATAAAATGGTGATGATGAGGTCACTTACTCGACTCGTGGCATTGATCATTGCGCTAAGTACGCCCATGGCGGCGTTTGGGCAGTCATCGGTATCGCTGAATCCGGCCGGTGGGAAAGATCAGCGGGTTGCCGTGCGGGCGGCTTTGGATGCCAAGGCGTTGCAGCCAGGGGGGCGGGCGGTGATGGCGATCGTGCTGGACATTAGGAAGGGATACCACGCGCAATCGAATAAGCCGCTGGATGAGAACCTGGTGAAGACGGAGGTGAGGCTGGAGCCGGGCTCGGCAGTAAAGGCGGGGCAACCGGTGTACCCGGCTGGGGAGGTGGTGAACTACCCGGCGTTGGGGAAGCTCAGCGTTTATACGGGGCGGGTGGTGATCTATGTGCCGCTGGAGGTGAAGGCGGATGCGCCAGCTGGGCCGATCAAGATCGGCGGCAAGGTGGAGTATCAGGTATGCGATGAGCGGAGTTGTTACCCGCCGGAGACGACGCCGATTGCGATAGAGACCACCATCGTGCCGGCAGGGACGAGTGTGGAAGCGAATGAAGCGGAGTTGTTCAAGGGATACAACCCGGCCAAGGGGCAGGATGCGGGAAAGACAGCGCCGCCGGCGAGTCTGGCGGGAGATGGGGGAAAGGGGTGGAGCATTGGGTATGCGTTTGGGGTGGCGTTTTTGGCGGGGCTCTTGTTTAACGTGATGCCGTGCGTGCTGCCGGTGATGCCGCTGAAGGCGATGGGGTTTTATGAGGTTTCGCAGCACCACCGGGGCAAGTGCATGCTGCTGGGCGCGGTGTTCAGCCTGGGGGTGGTGGGATTTTTCGCGGGGATTGGGCTAATCATCCTGGTGTTCAAGGCAATCACGTGGGGGGAACAATTCAGCAATCCGTGGTTTGTGTGGGGGATCGTGGGGATCCTGGTGCTGATGGCCATGGGGATGTTCGGCATGTTCAATGTGAACCTGCCGGCGGGAGTGTATCGATTCACGCCAAGGCATGACACGTATACGGGGAATTTCCTGTTCGGGATCTTCACGGGGATTCTTTCGACGCCATGCACGGCACCGTTGTTTCCGCCGCTCATGCTGTGGGCGCATAGTCAGCCGGTGATGATTGGCGTGCCAGCGGTGATGATGGTGGGCATGGGGATGGCGGCGCCGTATTTCGTATTGAGCGCGTTTCCGAGTCTGGCCAGGAGATTCCCGCGGACGGGGCCGGCGTCGGAACTGGTGAAGCAGATGATGGGGTTTCTGCTGTTGATCGCGGCGACGTTCTTTGCGGCGGGACAATTGATCGAAGGGCCAGGGTTCTGGTGGGCGGTGGTGGCAGTGGTGGCGGTGGCAAGTGTGTACCTGGTGGCGCGGACGGTGCAGCTGTCCAAGAGCGCGCTGGCGGTGGGTGTGGCGGCGGTGATCGCGGTGGGGATGCTGGCGGCGGCGCTGGCGCAGACGGTGGCGGTGACGGGGATTCTGCGGGGGACGCCGGTGGGAGACGTGGCGGGGAAGGATTCGCATGGGGGATGGCTCCCCTACTCGCCGGAGGCGCTGGCGGAGGCGGTGAAGCAGAACAGGATTGCCTTGGTGAAGTTCACGGCCAACTGGTGTGCCAATTGCCAAGCGATTGAGTCGTCGGTGTTCGGCAATGCCCAGACGTGGACGAAGCTGCGGGAGAATGGGGTGGTGCTGTTGAAGGCGGATATGACGCGGGAGAATCCGGCGGCGAAGGAATTGTTGTTGAAATTGAATCCAACGGGGGGGATTCCGCTGACGGCGATTTACTCGCCGAACTGGAATGAGCCGTTGAGACTGGAGAGCGTGTATACGACGGAGACGCTGATGAAGGCGGTGCAAGAGGCACGCAGGCACGAAGGCACGTAGGCACGAAGGGAGGGACAAGGGAGGAAGGGATGGGGGGATGGTGGGACAGATTGGGGAGTGGCGAATCGGCGCTGCGGGGTCCGCGAAA
>JBLNDH010000571.1:0-6168 GCA_050261455.1 Bacillota bacterium | reverse complement strand
AGCCGGCGATTGAGGAGGAAGTTCCAGGTCATCGCCAGCCAAATGGCCAGCCCCCGGGCGAAGGGAAACGTAAGCGTCAAGAGAAGGAGCTTGAGAGAGAGCAGGTCAATCACCGAGCCGGTGGCGCCGACGAGAATGAATTGTGCCAGCCGACCCCAGCCGCCAGTCTTGTATTCGAAAAGGCGTTTGAGGTGGCGAAGGTAGTTGATCTGCTCCTGGAGCGTTAGCTTGGTGGTGCCATGGAGACGATTATTGAACGCGATGGGCACCTCTTTGATGTTGCAGCAGTGGCATTTGACCAGCAGTTCGAGGCCAATCTTGTAGCCGATGGGATCGAGATGATCGGCGTGGATGAATGTCTCGCGACGCAGGGCGATGAACCCGGCCATGGGATCGCGGGCGGAGGTAAAGGGACGGGCCAGGAGGGTGGCAACGCGGGAATTGAGCCAGCGGAAGAGGCCCCAGTTGTCATCCGTGGAGCCGCCGGACACATAGCGGCTACCGATGACGAAATCGACGGTAGGGTCGTCGAAGGCGGCGACGAGATCGGGGACTTTCTCGGGGGGATGGGAGAGATCGGCATCCATCACCAGGAGGATGCGTCCGGTGGCGTGATACATGCCATGAATGACGGCACTGGAGAGGCCTCGCTCGTTGTGGCGAATCAGGAGGGTAAGGGGGTAATCCTTGGAAAGCTCTTCGCAGACGGTGTGGGTAGCGTCGGGGCTGTTGTCGTCCACGATGAGGATCTGGGCGGTGAGGTGGGCCTGGCGAAGGGCATGGTGGAGACGAGGGATGAGGACCGGGAGGTTCTCGGCTTCGCAGTAGGCGGGAATGATGATGGAGACATCTGGGGTCATGGTCAATTGAGTTAGCGGATCGAGAGAGCAGTGGCATGGTCGATGGCGAGGCCGGCCCTACGGGCCGCCGCTAAACGGAGTGCGGGAGACGGCTGGGGATAGGCAAGGGGTTTGGTGAGGTGGTAGAGGTCGATGCGGTGGAAATGGTGGCTCTTGTCGAGCACGTAGCCATGTTGGGTAAAGAGCTTTTCGTACTGGGGCCAGGTGCCCGCGGGAACACAGAGGATGAGCCAGAGGCCAGGAGCGGAGGTAATGTGCTCGGTATAGGACTGGAGGTCGCGGTCCATACGCCGGCCATTGAGGTAGCGGATGCCGAGGAGATCGGCGGATTCGGTGGGGGCGGAGGTGAGGCCAATCATCTCCGGAGGCATGGGACCGGCCTTACGGAGGTAGTAGCTGCAGCTAGTAATCTCGATCGCGGTGTCGAAGACGAGGGGTTCATCGGGCCGTGTGTTTTGCAGAAGGATGGGCGTCGCGGAGCGCCAATCGTCCTTGAGGGGGCGAGTGGCGTAGCCATAGAGGGATATAGCAGTGAAGGCGAGGATGACGACCAGGAGGGCATTGCGCAGATGCAGGCGTGTAACACTTAAGCCGAAGGCGGCGAGCAGGAGGAAGGCGGGCAGGGCGACACTGGCGGCACGGACGTGATAGAGCGGCGCAAGGGTAAGCGCGACGATCAGTGGGCCGAGGATTGGCAGAAGCAAGAGGACGGCCAGCATTGCGCCCGCCAGCAGACGGCGGCGAAGTTGTACGAGGGCCCACAATGCGGGAACCCAGAAGCCTGCCAATGAGATGGCCATGGCAAGGGCGAGCAGGGCTTTGGAGGAATCTCGCCAGGCGAACGTTCGACCGAGGCCGAAGATGATGGGAGTGGCGAAGAACTGACGCTGCCAGTACTGGCCGCCCCGGGCGAGATTGCCGGGCGTATGAAGCTGCTGGGCGAATGTCGGCAGCCAAGGGAGCCAGAGGAGAGCCGCGACGGACATGGCAGCAAACCAAGCCACGAGCACACGGCGACTTGTCCCCCCTACCACCAAACCGACGGCATGGGCCAGGGGCAGGACGAACGTATAGTAGTGCGTAAGACAGGCCAGGTACATGGAGATGGCATAGAGAAGCCAGTCCATCACGCGACGGTGGTCGAGCCAGCGAATCAGGAGAAGTGTGCTGGCGACGACGAGCAATTCCTGCAGGGCATAGGTGCGGGCTTCATTGGAGAGTTCGATGGCCAGCGGGGAGATGGCCAGGAGCACCGCGGCGAAAAGGCCGGCCGTGGGATTCAGCAGTCGGCGGCCGAGGATCGCCATGAGCGGGACCGTCAGTATCCCGCAGAGTGCGGGGAGAGTGCGCATGGCCACTTCGGAAGCGCCGAAGAATGTAGACCAGGCTTTGGCGAGCAACCAGTAAAGAGGCGGGTTGCCGTTGTCGCGGGCAATGCCGCGGTACAGATCGGCGTAGGAGGACTGGATCAGCTCTGCCGCGACAGCTTCGTCATACCAGAAGCTATGCTGATTGATCGCCATTGAGCGTAAGGCAAGGGCCAGGAGAGTGACTGCCAGTACGGCCGCGGTCCAAGAGCCGAACCTTGCAGCGCCGGCCAAAGGGATCCGATCCGATTGTTCGATGGGAGGCAGGAGAATAGTCATGGGAATAAATCAGTTGTGAGTTGGGGCAGGCTCAAAAGAGTCGGGAAGCGGATGAAGCGACTCGGCCGGAGATTGAGCGGGTTCCGGAATGGACTGGTTGATGGTTTGCATCGCTTCGAGGATACGGTCGCGGATGTCTCCGGTGGGATGCCAGGTGGGCAGAAGGTTGCAATTGAGGCTCTGGAAGCGATGGCGGCTCAGAGCGGCACGCAGTCGGTAGCGGGAGAGGGGCGACTTTCGGCCGAGGAGCTTGAGCAGGATTTCGGAGGATAGGCCGGCCAGGAAGACCAATAAACTCGGGATGCGAAGGATTCGAGCGTCAGAATCGAGAGCCAGTTGAAGGACTTCGTTCTGGGTTGGGCAGTTGTTGGCAATGAGTTGGATGATGGGGGCATCACGAAGATCGCTGTTGAGAGCAAGGGTGATGGCGTTGACAACGTCGTCGATGTGAATGAGCGGGAGGCGGATGTCGCCATTGCCGAGAACGAGCCAGCGGTTACCGAGACGTCGGGCGACAGCCGGCGTAAGAAGGGGGATGCGGCCGCCGAAGATCTGACCGGGACGAAGGATCACCACGGGGAGGTTGTGTTCGCGGTGATATTGGAGAACGAGCTTTTCAGCGGCGAGCTTGGCGCGGGTGTAGTGGCCACGGTCTTCGGGACGGGGCTCGAGGGGAGAGGCCTCGGAGACGATGCTGTTGCGCGGGCCGGTTGCCCAATCGACCACGGACATGGAGCTGATGTGGACGAGCTTCTCGACGTGGTACTTGACGCAGGCGTCGAGGACGTTGCGTGTGCCAACGATGGTAGCCGATTCGTGTTCGGCCAGGCCACCTTTCATGGCAGCGCCGATGTGGACGACGGAACTGGCGCCGCGGACGGCACGATCGACGGCGTCGGGATCGCCGAGATTGCCGATGGCGATCTCGGTGCCTTCCAAAACACGCTCCGGGGGGCGGCGGACGAAGAGGCGGACGCGTTTGCCTTCGGCGCGGAGGCGGCGGACGACTTCGCTGCCCAAGCCGCCGGAGGCGCCGGTGACCAGAACGGGCACCTGCTCGGAAAGGACAAGGGGTTCGAGGCGACGTTGATGCTCGCGGTCGGCGGCGCGTGCGATCTGCTCAGTCCAGCGGACGACGCGAATGGCATCGGAGACGGAAACGGGGACGGGCAGGCGGCTGCCCAATGCGTCGTAGAATGCGGCAACCAGATCCTGCAAGCCATGGTAAGGGCGCACCTTGCCGCAGATGAACTTGCAGACGCCGAGGGGCACTTCGAAAAGGGGGCGAAGGGAATCGGTGAAGGCGTTGATGACGCGTTCGGCGGGCTTGGGGATGGGCAGGGCCGCTCGACGGGCGTGGAACATTAGGAATAGATCCACGCGGAGGATGCCCTTGGTGCCTTGGATGATCATCTGGCTCTGTAGCGGCTTGATGTTCCAGGAGAGCTGGAACTGGCCCAGGCCATCGCGGCAGCGCACCTGGGCACGCCATTCGTCGAAGGGAAGGTTGGGATCGCCGCCGAAGCTCTTCCAGTCGCCGTGGACATGCTCGATGGGGCCGAGGAATGCTTCGAAGAGGTACAGGGTGTGGACGGCCAGGTCGCGGAAGGGATAACCCGCGGTGCGGTATTGTGGAGGCAACGGGCCACCCATGTAGGGTGGATAAACGGAACTGCGGAGAATATCGACGGAGATAATGCGGCCGAGCTTTCCCTGGCGGACAAATTGAAGAGCCCGGCGAACCTGCGGGTCAAAGAGGAGCGAGTGGTTGACGCAAACGGCCAGGCCCTTTTCATCAGCAAGGGTTTGGATCTTGCGGCAATCGTCCACGGAGGTGGCCAGAGGTTTCTCCACGAGCACATGGCAACCGAGGTCCAAGGCGGCCAGGGCAATGGGAGCGTGGGTATGCGGCGGGGTGAGGACATGGATGACGTCGGCGCCGGCTTCGCGTAGCGCGGTCAACGAGGAGAAGGTCTCGACATTGAACCGCTGGCGGAGGCGTTCAGCCTTGGCCGGATCGGTATCGGTCACACCCAGGAGTTGAACCTGGGGCAGACGACGCAAGGCCGCGATGTGATACTCGCTGATGTACCCAGCCCCGATCAAACCCGTACGGAATTTGATTTGCGTGCGCATTGTGCTGCCTTTACGCGCATAACCTGCGCGCTCACTTGCTTGACTTTGGATTCCCACGTTTCGACTTGCATGGTTCGATTACGCTGCAGCCGCAGTTGCGGCGAGTCGCGGCGTAAGGCTTCGGCGATGGAGGCCTCAAACTCCTGGTAGGTTTGTGCGATGAAGCAGCGATCGCGGTAGTAATTGACCTCGGGAAGCGCGGTGGAGACGACGGGCAGGCCGGCGCAGAGGTATTCGCGGAGCTTGATGGGATTCATGTGAAGCGTTAG
The DNA here is from genome assembly GCA_050261455.1 of Bacillota bacterium. Taxonomy (GTDB): domain Bacteria; phylum Planctomycetota; class Phycisphaerae; order Tepidisphaerales; family Tepidisphaeraceae; genus JAPLNB01. The sequence goes on along the minus strand of JBLNDH010000571.1, from coordinate 1,257 downwards.
GTCGTTGACTTTCTGGGGTAGGAGGCCGACGGCAAACCCCTTGCAGTAGGCGGGGAGTTGGTGGTGGGAACGACGACCCAGAAAATGGACGTTGGGGTATCGACGCAGGGCAGAAACGTCGACGGCAATGCGCCCGATGAGGACGATGGACCATTCGGGATGACGTGCGGCCAGGTAACTGAGAAGATCAAGATCGACCCAGTCTTGGATCGTACCATAGAAGCCAAGGACGGGCTGAGGCAGGGCTGCGACATCGGCGGGAACTGGGGTGTTGGGATGGAGGGCTTGGGAGAAGAGTTCGTAATCGACGCCATGGGTGGCCAGATGCGTTTCGGGGTTGTATTGAAGGCGGCGTTCAACGAGGGCGTGCGAGGTGGCGAAGACGATATCCGCCTTGCGGCAGAGCTGCTGCTCCGCCTCGACGGTCTGGCGTTCCGCGATGTAGCTGAACTTGGACCATTCATCGACACAGTAGTAGACGGTGAGCGACTCGCCAAGGCGGCCCAGGTACTGGGCAACATTGGGCAGGAAGGTCCAGAGCTGGAAGTCGCGCATGCCCAGGCGATGGCGGAGAATGCAGATGGAAGTCTGGAGGATCCAGCGGTTCAGGAGGGTGGCAACGCGGCTGTGGGGAAATGGCAAGACCAGGGGCGTGTAGACCCATAGCTGCCTATCCACCTGTTGCGCACCCTGAAAGAAGCTCACGAGCTTGTGGAAGATTTTGCGAAGATCACGGCCATTGGTGAGGCTCGGAGTGCGCGTAGAGATGGAATTCAGCCACAGCACCCGATTGTTCTTGGCCAGCTCACGCATGACGTGATTGTTGCTGGTCGGGTCTTCGTTCCAGTCTTTGGCGAAGCAAATGATGCTCTGGCCGACCAAGGTTGATCCTTCAACGGACACTGGGGTGGACTGGATTGCTGTCATAGAACGGCGTGTTCCGTGGCAAGCGACTGCAGGGAAGGCGACAGAATCTGGAGCAGGGAATCGGCCGATTCCTCCCAACTCAGAGCACGGAAACGATGGGTCGCTGCAGGCCATGCGGCCAAATGGCGTTCAATGGCATCGGCCAGGGCATCGGCATTGCCCGGGGGGACCAATTGGCTGGCGGGATCATCGGCAATCTCGGAGATGCCGCCCACGCGTGTGGCGACGAACGGGGTGTGGCAGGCGAGGGATTCACGCAGAACATTGGGGAGGCCTTCGGACCAGCTTGAAAGGACCATGAGGTTGGCGGCGCGATACCAATCGGGCAGT
>JBLNDH010000570.1:0-8418 GCA_050261455.1 Bacillota bacterium | reverse complement strand
AGCGGCAGGCGGGACAATAACTCGCGTTGAAAGCGTTCCAAGCCAACCCCCTGGAGCACGGGTCACCTAAAAGTGCAAAACCAATGGCTTAGATTATAGGAAGATCAAGACAGCGGTGGTGCTTGAGCACACCACGCCTGTGCTGTACCGCTGCCTTGCCGCCATCCGCTTACCTCCTCCCTCCATTCAGCCGATAATAAACTTCGGCGGACCAGGGTGTCTGCTGCCATCTTCGTTTGGCATCTGCTGCTGCAGGCAACATATGATGGTACGCGACATCGCATCTCGGATCTCCGTGGCCGCTGTCCCGGCGGCTTCGGCGCTGATCTACAAGTTGCTCGTGTCGCCGAGCATCGATCTCTCGGACAATCTCGCGGTGTTTATCTCCACGATGGGCGGCGTGCTGCTGTCGCTGTTCCTGGATTGGCTCCTGGACGTACCGATGACGTTCGCTTCCCTCCGGCCCATTTGGGATGCCAGGGCCAGAGTGGAAGGGCTATGGTTTGAGGTGATCGGTTCGAATGCCGACTGTGTCTATTCCGTCTGCTGCATCGAGTTCAACAAGGCCTCCCGGAAGTTCACCATGGGCGGGCGTGCGTACAGTGGTGATGGCCATTTGGAATCCGAATGGAAGAGCGATGACGTGACCATCAAATGCTCCGGACACGGCATCGAACTGGTCTACATGTACAAGGCCTGCTACAGGGATGGCCATCGCTCCGCCGCGGAAGGCACGGGAAGTGCCCAGATTTCCCGCAATACCTCAACAGGTCGTTACCTCACAGGTACCGGCTCGTATATTGATACCGAACGGCGGAACGGGCCAACTGGCTACAGAATGCAGCGATTGGAACCCGCGCTTTTGCATCGCTACATTGGTAAACAATCCCTGGAAACGATCGAGGACGAGGAACTGTTTGCCAGAAAATACCATGAAGCTCGTGCCGCTGACGTTAGGCGAAAAGCCGCGTAGAGACGACTCGGATCCAGCCGCCACAGCATCTCACGGCAAGAGGTCCTTCTCCACCCTCCATTCCCTCAACCTCGCCTGGACCACCGGCCGCGTTGAGGACCTGGTCAACTACTTCCACAAGGACATGGTTGCCATCGTCCCCACCACGCGCAACCGCCTCGATCGTGCTGCGACTCCCATGGCCACGCTCCCCTCGCAAAGTCTCCGCAAGCATGTACTATCGTTTGCCCAGACGCGCCGTCACCGTCCATTCCTCAACCCCTCTCGGGCAGATCGTCCGCCGCAGCACCGGAATCGCATCGATCAGGTACTTCACCCCCATGCACACCAGCAACGAGACCACTAGGAAGACCAACCCCAGCATCACGCCCGATCCTGCAAAACGCTGCATCAGCCCAACCTTGCCCGAAACCTGCAAACACGCCTGGTATACCATCGAGTGCATCAGATAAATCAGCATCGATGCCTTTCCCAACGCCACCAGTATCCCCGTTTTCCCAAACACCGGCCCCAGTCCCAGAATCGCCAGAAACGCCACCATGGCCGTCGTCTGATGCACCAGCAGCACGCCGGGGCTTTTCTTCCCGTAGATATCCACCGACCCTCCCAGCCACAGCATCACTGTCACCATCATGACAAATGCTGCCCCGAACACTACCGCCACCGTCCCCGGCCGTCGCGACAGATACCGCGTCCATAACCATGCCGCCACCATCCCCATCGGCGCCACATGGACCACGATGGCCATCCCGAACGGCACATACCGCGCCCATGCAACCGCGACCACCGCTGGCTGCAATAGGCACAACACCGCGAAAACCGCCACTCTCGCCCTTGTATTCAATCCGCTGTATACGCTCCAAAACAGCGTCAGCGAGAACAGCGTCGGCAGAAACCAAAACAACTGAAATCCCGACGCCTTCTGTAACATCGTTGGACTGGCCACCGCGAGCCCGGCAACAACATCCCAGCCCCACGCCGAGATCGCATCGGCCCGCCGGTACATCACAAGGTACAGTACCGACGCCGCCATGTAGAAAACCGCGTATGGCACCAGGTAGCGAACCGCCCGGTCCGCGATCGATCGGCCGCTCAGCGGTTTGGCTGCGAACAGGAACGGCAACAGCAGAAATCCATATACGTGGAACGAGTACAACACGTCAAACAGGTTCCGGATGTTCCCCGTCAGAAGCGTATTGTGTCCCGCCACGATTGCCACGATCAGAAACCCTTTGATCGCATCGACCTCCGCATGCGCCAGGCCCACATCCCCCGCCGCCCGTCGCGCAATCGCATCCGCTTTGCCCTTGTCGCAAACCAGTTCCGCCGTATCCGTGTCTGCCATAGTTCAGTAGAGCGTGCTCTACACCTCTTGGAGTGAAGCAGAGCCCTGATTTCTCCACGTGCTTGTCATCCTAAGCCAAATGAAGAATCTCTGCGTTAGGACCAACATCACAACCCCGTTCCCGCTGAATGGACGCCGCCGACCGCAGGCCGATTATCCCAAATGAACCCGCTGCCTCAAGCTCCATGGGTGCTTCCGGACGAAATCCTCAAATCCGCTTTGGCTCTTGCCCGATCTTCTCCTCAGTTTCTTTAAACCCTCTCCCGAGACCAACATCAACTCGCCGCGTAATAGCTACGATCACCGCATGGCCGCCCCCGTCCAGCGGCGGCCCGCAGGGCCGGGCTTCCCCCGCATCGAACGGCCTCAGCTTTGTCCCGATGCCCCTCGTGCTTTCCCCCTCCCCCGTACGCCTCCCCGCCCTCTACAATTCCCCCATGCTTCACACCCCTCTCACCACCCAGTGGCACCTGAAATACCCCATCGTCTCCGCCCCTATGGCCGGCGTTGCCTACGGTCGCCTTGCCCGCGCTGTTACCCTCGCCGGCGGCCTCGGTTTTATCGGCATGGGCTCCTCCGCCCTGGTCTCTACCATCGAAAAGGAATCCGCCATTGCCCGTGGCTCCGACAATGCCCGCTTCGGCATCGGCCTGATGATCTGGGCGATCCAACGCCGCCCCGAGCTTCTCGACGTCTCCATCGCTGCCAAGCCGTACATCATCTCCATCTCCTTCGGCGATCCTGCCCCCTATGTCGATCGCCTTCATCGCGAAGGCATTCTCGTTGCCACTCAGGTCAACTCCCGCGAGCACACCCGCCGTGCCCTCAACGCCGGCGTTGATCTCATCGTCGCTCAGGGCACCGAAGCCGGTGGCCACACCAGCCAAGTTGCCACTCTTCCGCTTCTCCAGATCGTTCTCGATACGGTAGGGGGGCGATGCCCCGTTCTCGCCGCCGGGGGCATCGGTTCCGCGCGGGGTCTTGCCGCCGTCCTCGCTGCCGGCGCCGACGGCGTCTGGATCGGCACCGCGCTCCTGGCCTCCCAAGAATCCGCCGTCACCGACCCCGCCCGCCAGCGCATTCTCTCCGCCACCGAGTCCGATACCACCCTCACCCGCGCCTACGATGTCGCCCAGAAGATCCCCTGGCCCGCCGAACACCCCGGCCGTGCCCTCCGCAATACCTTCACCGATCGTTGGACCGATCACGAAGCCGAACTCCCTCAACATCCCGAAGCCATCGCCGCTTACGAGGATGCTGTCAAACGCAACGATTACACCCTGGCCCACATCTATGCCGGCCAGGCCGTCGGCATGGTAGGGGAGTCCCGTCCCGCTGCCGACATCCTCCGCGATCTTGCCGACGGCGCTGAACAACTCCTCCGGTCCCGCGTCAGGCAACTGCTCGAGTGAAAGGTAAGGATATGCACCCTGCCCCTTAACGTCCCGTCCGTTCCACCTCATTCACCTCATCCACCTTGTACACCCGCACCGACGTCTGCATCCGTCCCCCGGCTCCCCAGGTCTCCGTTTGGATCAAACCCGCGAAGACCATTCCATTGCACCCTGCCACCGCAGCAAGGACGCAACCAAACTCCGGCCACCCCAGCGCCGGGTGCTGCATCTGCAACCCCGCAAAGACGGCGCACGCTGCCATCGCCAAACACACCGTCACGTAGATGTAGCCGTCATATCCCAACAGCAAACAGCAGATGATCTGCAGGACAAACAATCCCGCCCCAAGGGTCGGCAGGTACGGCAACCACTCCTCGCATATCGGCCCTGATGTCGCTGTGATCCACAGCACGATTGCAGACACCAGCCCAACCAATGCCCCGACCGCTTTAGAGGAATCCATACCCAGACTCCTTTTGCAGCCATGCACGATCGTGTCGTACCTGCCGACCAATCGCCATCGCGACACAACGCCTCAGATGATGTCCCTCTGCAGGTGCTCTTCCCGCAAATCGGCCTATTTCCCCTGCAGCCTTCTGAGCGTATTGAAAACTCCTTGCACGGTCATCTGCTGCTCACCGCTCGTGCCTCCCGAATCCGTTGACCCGGGGAGCCTACTCCTTCTTCACCTTCGCCAATTGCTTCGCCCGCCACTCATCGACCGCCAGGATATCAATCCGCTTCCCCATCTTTTCCGTCCCCGGAACGATGGCCTTTCCATGTCCGTCATACTGCATCAAGCTGTCTAGGAGTGTTAATGCCTGCATCGTCGTAACAGCGCTCATTCCCTGCAGGTCCGATAGCGCACCTACCGGCGTCTGTCGCGCCGGTTCAAGAATCTCGGCTGTCTTCGGTACGCTCTTGATCCACCACATCATCCCGCCTGCCCTGATCGCTGACATTCCGGTCATCGCGTCACCCCTTGAAAGTCCACGCAATTCGGCAACACCTCCCATTCCACGCTTGAAATCTCCGATTCATACGCACCGCTTGCCAACTGCGAAACGCGATAACGTCCTCCGACTGCCGCTCCGTTCCTGGTAACCTGAGCAATGTATAGCGCGTAGGCTGACCCTTTTCGCCCGATCTGGTGCACCCCATTGCTTAAACTTGAGGCCAGTTCTAGGGGTCCATCCCCCTCCCTTCGCCAGACAAGTCTCTCCTCGCCCGTTTAGCACCGCCCCGGAGATGCGGGCTTTCCACGCCCGCCCCCTCTCCTCTACACCCCTTCACCCCCGCGGTGATGCTCCCCTAAAGCCCACGGCGCTGCCGTGGGAAATCCCACCCCGCGCCACCGTGGCATGGGCTCACCCGCCCATGCAACTCCAACAGTGCTTCTCCACCTCCGCCAGCCCCTTCCCCATTACGACGACTTATCTGTACCCCATCCTTAACAACAGAACGTAGCACGGGGCATCTTGCCCGTGCGCGTTCCATCTGCGTTGATCTGCGTTAATCTGCGGCCAACCTGACAAATCCCTGGAAATGCGCAGGCTCTCTTCGCCCTCCCCATGCTGACTTGGCATTCTTCTGCGTGGATTCGTTCCCCGCCTACCCCCGCCCCTCACCCATACACATCAATCGTTCCCCCCAACCCTGTCGCCGCTGCCACCAACTCATCTCCCGCCTGGGCCGGCCCCTGCGATGCCGCTTGGATCATCTTCACCACCGCTGCCCCCGCGAACCGCTGCGTGTCCAATACACGCTTGGCGACGGCCATCTGCACCTTGGCCATCGTCACGCTGCTCTGCCAGTTCGCATAGGCGTTGACAATATCCATAAGCCCAAGCCTCGCTAATCCGCCATCTCTATTATCGGCCAATCTCCCCACCCACCTGAAGCCCCCAAAGAATTGCATTCCTCCACTACCCCCTATCCACTACTCACTATCCACTATTTAAAGTATCATCCCCCGCAAAGGAGCTTCGACATGCCCATCACGCTTCCTCCCATCTCCCGTCGCCATTTCCTCTCGACCTCCCTCGCCGCTGGCGTCGCTTTTCTCACGGGCTGCTCTCACAACCGCCTCACCGAGCGGGATGTCGATCCCCACCGTTTTGCTCTCCTTTCCGATATCCACCTCCCCGGCAACAAAGCCTACACCCATTCCACCGGTGCCAAACCCTGGAACAATATCCAACAGGTCACCCGTGAAGTCCTCGCCCTTTCCCCTCGTCCCTCCGCCGCCGTGGTCAGCGGCGACTGCGCCTGTCTCTACGGCCGTTCCGAGGATTACGGCTCCGTTATCGAAGCGCTCCAACCCCTTCGCGAATCAGGCCTCCCCGTCCACATTGCCTTGGGCAATCACGATAACCGCGAGAATTTCTGGAATGCCCTCCCCAGGAAGAACTCCCGCCCGCAAGATCTCGTTGGTCGTCACACCACCATCCTTTCCACCCCCCGTGCCAACTGGTTCCTCCTCGATTCCCTCGAAACTACCAACAAAACCCCTGGCATCCTCGGCGAAGCCCAGCTCGCCTGGCTCGCCAAATCCCTCGATGCCCGCCCCGACAAACCCGCCCGCGTCGTATTTCACCACGACCCCGATGAAAAGCCCAAGACCAATGGCCTGGTCGATACCCAAGCCCTCTACGACATCCTCCTCCCACGCAAACAAGTCAAAGCCTGCATCTTTGGCCACACCCACGTTTGGCACCATACCCACATCGATGGCCTTCACTTCGTCAATCTTCCCACCACCGCCTGGACCTTCAGTACTTCCCAACCCAACGGCTGGGTCGAAGCCAACCTCCTCCCCAATGGCGCCGCCTTCCGCCTCCACTCCCTGAACACCGACCACCCTCAAAATCGCCAGCTCCTGGAAATCGCCTGGCGCAACGCATAACGACCATGCACCAGTTCCCCACGCCGGCTTCGGAACTACGCGACGCCCCGGATCCTTCTGACACTACCCACTATTCACTTACTTCACCCGCATATACCCCTTCGCCGCCCCATTATTGAGAATCTCCGCACACACCTGCTTGATCCCCTCTCGATCGCTAGGCCACAGAAAACTTCCCTCCGCTTCCTCCCGTCGAATCCACCGCCACTCCTCATGCTCTTCATTGATCCGCACTGGCTCCCGCGAATCCACGATCGCGCAGAACACCGGCGCATGCCACAGCGTGTCGTCCCCATGCACATAGAATGAATTCACCCGATCCAGGCAATACAGCTCTTCCGCCTCCAGCCCCGTCTCTTCCTTCAACTCTCGCAGCGCCGCCTGCCACGCCGTCTCCCCCGCCTCAATCCGCCCAGCCACCGTCTGCCACGTCCCCCCCAAATACCTCCCCCTTGCCCGCTTCATCTGCAAAAACTCCCACGACGTCCCCGTCCCCCGAACCACATAGCACATCACCATGTCATATCGAACATTCACATCTCCATCCTAGCACACCCCCCTCGTCCCCGCATTCCCCAATCCCCTCGGCGTTTCGCATATCCCCTCTCCTCTCCCCATCGAGCCCCGGACGCCTATCCGGGTCCTCCGTCTTCTCCAATTGGCAATTGCGAATTGTCAATTTTCAATTGTCAATCCAGCACCATAACTCCTCCTTCGCCCTCCGCTCCCAATACTCGCTTGCGGTTTTGCGGCCCCACCCCTCCGCCCCTATCGTCTATCTTCTGACTCCTCACCCCCTTCCCCTCACAAACTTCTGCCCCTCCACCCTCTTCACCACCCCCTTCAAGCTCAGCATCGTGAGTTCCCCCATAATCACTCCCGCCTCCACCCCCGTCCTCTCAACCAACTCATCTACCGTCACCGCCTCGCTCCCCATCCTCTCCACAATTCCCCTCTGCCGTTCGCTCATGATGACCCTCTCCGCCCCCTCCTCTCTCTCGGGGCTGCGCCCCTTCGTCGCTTCGTCGCTCGGTCGCTCCGTCGCTTGACTCTTCCCTCTCATTACCCCATCGAACAATCCCGCCGTCCTCACCCCATCCGGCAGCGGATCCAACCCCTCCACAATATCCTCCATCCGGCTCACCAATATCGCCCCATCCCGAATCAACTGATGCGGCCCGATCGACATCTTGTTATCCACCCGCCCCGGCAACGCAAACACCGGCCGCCCGTGATCCTCATTGGCCAATCTCGCCGTGATCAGTGCCCCGCTCCGCTCATCCGCCTCGATCACAAACACCCCCCGCGACATCCCCGACACCACCCGATTCCGCCTGGGAAAATTCTCCGCACTCGGCGGCGTCCCAAACAAAAACTCGCTCATCACTGCCCCCCGCTTTGCCACTTGCTTGAACAACTCCTCATTCTCCGGCGGATACACCACATCCAATCCCGATCCCAACACCGCAATTGTCCTCCCCGCCGGATGCTGCATCGCCCCCCGATGTGCCGCCGAATCGATCCCCCTCGCTCCGCCGCTCACCACCGTAAACCCCGCCCCGGCCAACAAAGCCCCGAACCGCTCTGCCTGCTCCCGCCCGTAATACGAGCACCGCCGGCTCCCCACGATCGCCACCGCATTCAAATCCCTCGCCTGCAAATCCCCCAACACAAACAGCACCACCGGCGGATCCTGAATCTCTCTCAACAGTGGCGGATACTCCTCATCCTCCCAGCACACCACCCTCGCCCCCCAATCCCCCGCCTTCTTCATCTGCCGTTCCGCCTCCCCCTCCGCCTC